>NZ_JAUYVX010000014.1:0-140074 GCF_030688925.1 Oceanobacter sp. 3_MG-2023 | reverse complement strand
AGGCCTGCAAGTCGGCTTCGTGATTCGAAACCATCCGGTAGCCCAGAGTGAGCACCGGATTAAATAGATGCCCCCTATTGTGTGTCACGCCCCACATCAAGCCATGATTAATCCTCGACCTGCTTTGCTCTGTCTGGCATAAACCATGAGCTGTCAGCTATATAATTGTTATTTAGCCTGTGCATTTTTATCTTAGTAATGTGATCAGTTGATCAACGGAGACCCGACATGACCAGCGCCGTCAGCGACGCCCTGCAACAGCTTAACCGGATTATTCTGGGAAAACCGGAACAACTCAAACTGGCCCTGAGTTGCCTGTTAGCCGATGGACACTTGCTGATTGAGGATTTACCCGGCATGGGAAAAACCACGCTGGCGCATGCTTTGGCAGGGGTGCTGGGATTGAATTACAACCGTATCCAGTTCACCAGTGACTTGCTCCCGGCAGATATTCTCGGGGTCAGTATCTTTGAAAAACAGCCAGGCTCTGACCTGGGCCAATTTCGTTTTCATGAAGGGCCGGTATTCAGTCAATTACTGCTGGCGGATGAAATTAACCGGGCAACACCCAAATCCCAGAGTGCCTTGCTGGAAGCGATGGAAGAGCGTCAGGTCACGGTAGAAGGTGAGACCCGGCCTTTGCCTGAGCCATTCTTTGTGATCGCGACCCAGAATCCGGTTTCGCAGTCGGGTACTTTCCCGCTGCCAGAAAGTCAGCTGGACCGCTTTCTGATGCGTATCTCGCTCGGTTATCCCTCCGAACAGGCCGAACGTCAGCTGTTGGAAGGCGTCAGTCGGCGGGAAATGGCCAACCAGTTGTCGGCAAAAATTACGCCGCAGCAATTACAGCAGTTACAGCAGGAAGTGAGCAAGGTCCATGCATCGTCTTCTGTGCTGGATTACCTGCAACGGTTGATTGCCTTTACCCGCTACGAATCGGGTTATCTGTATGGCCTGTCCCCACGGGGTGCATTGGCGTTGTTACAAGCGGCCAGAGCCTGGGCTCTGGTAAGTGAGCGTTCGCACGTTTTGCCTGAAGATATTCAGGCAGTGCTGCCAGCGGTGGTGGATCACCGCCTGGCGGATGCCGCCGACGGTGGCGGGCATAGTGTTTCGGCCCGGATGCTGAGCTCGGTTGCGGTGTTGGTGTAGCCGTGTCGGTGTTAGTTGATCGTCTGTTTGGCGACCGTTGGCAACGCTGGCTGAATCGGCGACTACCCGCTACCCGCAGCCTGGTGTTGAGTCACCGGGCTATCTTTATTGTACCGACCCGGATCGGTTTACTTTATCTGGCACTGGTGGCGTTGTTGTTGGTTACTGCCATCAATTATCAGAACAGCCTGATCTATGGTATGGCGTTCTGGTTATTCAGTGTTGGTCTGTCGGCCATGTTGCTGACGTTCCGGAACCTCACCGGGCTGACGGTCAGTAGTCAGGAAGCCATCCACGGCTATGCTGGACAGGTGTTCGATCTGCCGTTGCGACTGGTGGCAGCACCACGACGGGAGCATCTTAACCTGTGGTTGCAGTATCCGGATAATCCGGGGCAACGGGTCAGTATTGAACGTGGAAGCGCGGAGTCCGTGCGGCTCAGCTATCGCTGTTATCAACGGGGTTACCTGTCTCCTGGACGGGTACTGCTGGAAAGCCGCTTTCCACTGGGATTATTCCGTGCCTGGAGCTGGATCAAGCTGGATTTTTCCACATTGGTGTACCCGCAGCCGCAGCCATCGCCTTTTGTATTTCGCAGTGGTGAGGGGGCAGGAGAATTGCTGGGGGCGACACTGGAAGTCCGTGGCGAGCAGGATTTCCGGGGCTTGCGTCAGTATCAGCCCGGCGATTCCATGCGTCAGATTGCCTGGAAACAGCTGGCACGGGGCAAGGGACTGGTCACCAAGGATTTTGACAGCGATGAAGGAGCCAGTTGCTGGCTCGACTGGGCAAACACCAGTGGCGATCTGGAGTCACGCTTGTCCCAGCTTTGTGGCTGGGTGCTTGAAGCCCATCAACTGGGTTGGCAGTACGGCGTGCGCTTGCCGGGTCAGGAGAGCGCTCCGGAACATTCGGATGCTCATCTTGGGGCCTGCCTGAAAATGCTGGCGCTGTATCAGCTGGATCAACCGAGTGAGAGCCCGTCATGACAGCTACCCCTCATTCCGACCATAACAGGGTATCAGACCCGGCGTCTGCTGCCGCCGAGAAACCGGCCATCAAGGCGGGAAGCCAGCTGCATATGAAGCCCGCGGCTCGGCAGCAGCAGATTCCCCGTTCAGCCTTGTTCTGGCTTCTGAGCGGTGGGGCGCTGGCCTTGTTACCGCATTATTCGCACCTGCCATTGCTGTTCTGGCTGATGGCCGGTGCGGTGGTGTTCTGGCGTTGGCAAATGCATATCGGCCGTTTTGCTTATCCGGGAACGATGGCCAAGGTCGTTGCCATTCTGGCAGTGGCTATTGGTGTATTTATCGGTTTTAGCGGTCAATATTCGCTGGAAAGTGCGGTGGCGTTTTTTGTTGCTACCTGCCTGTTAAAAGTGCTGGAAATGCGCACCCAGCGTGATGGCTATATCGTTATTTTTCTGTGCTTCTTTCTGGCCGGGACCGGTTTCCTGTTTGAACAGTCGCTGCTCTGGGGGCTATACGGCTTACTGGTGCTCTGGGTGCTGATGGCAGCGCTGGTGTCGTTGCATCTGGTCTCGCATGAAGCCAGGGGCGTCTGGGTGGCCAGTCGATATGCCTTTGGTGTGCTGATCAGTGCCATTCCGGTCATGATGGTGTTCTATCTGCTGTTTCCGCGTATTTCACCATTGTGGAGCATCAACCTGCAGTCGGAAAAGGCGATCAGTGGTCTTAGTGAACAGATGGCTCCGGGGGATATTGCTTCTCTCAGTCGCTCCGATGAGCTGGCATTCCGGGCAACGTTTGATGATGGCCAGCAGCCGTCCCGTGAACAGCTGTATTGGCGAGCTCTGGTTCTGGACCGTTATGACGGCCGGACCTGGCGTTTTTCAAAAAGAGACCAGTCGGTGGATTGGTTTCCAACCGAGCGGCCGGTTCCGACCGATACGGACGGTGTACTGAACTATGAAATCATTCAGGAAGCGACCGGCAAGCGCTGGCTCTACACCTTGCGGCACGGCACGGCGTTGGAACGGGGTATCGGTGTTACTGCGGCCGGGGTGCTGATTAATCGCAGGCCAGTGTATCAGCGCAAACGCTATCAAGGGCTGGGTCTCCGTCGTGAACTGGTGCGCCAGACACTGGATTCCCAGCAGCGCCAGCATAATCTTGATGTGTCCGCGGGTGGCAACCCCCGTACCCGTGAGTGGGTGGCCGGGTTGGTGGCCAGCAGTGAGACGCCGATGGATCTGGTGAATACACTGATTGATTATTTTCGTAATCAGGGTTTTCTCTACACGCTCAAACCACCGGCTTTGGGGAATAACGACATTGATGCGTTTCTGTTTGATACCCGGCTGGGGTTTTGTGCGCACTATGCCGGCGCTTTTGTTTATGCCTCCCGGTTGGCAGGCATTCCTGCCCGGGTTGTGACTGGCTATCAAGGGGGCGAATGGAACGAGGCTGAAAACTATCTGACAGTGCGTCAGTATGACGCCCACGCCTGGGCCGAGATCTGGCTGGAGGGCACTGGCTGGGTTCGGGTGGACCCGACTGCGGTGGTAGCACCGGATCGTATCCAGTTTGGTCTCGAGCAGGCTCTGCAGGAAGAAGGCTCTTTTATGGAAGACAAACTGCTGTCACCGGGGCGTATCCGGCAAATTCCCTGGCTGAACAGGCTGCGTATGGAGCTGGAATCGGTGAACTACCTCTGGCATCGCTGGGTACTGTCATACGATAACGAACGCCAGAAAAACCTGTTAAGCAATATATTGAAAAAAACCGATTACCAACAACTGTTGATCTGGCTGGTCGGGGCGGTAGGGCTGGTCTTTCTGGTTATCACTCTGATGATCGTCTGGCAACGTCCACGTCACCGTGCCAGTCCGATAGCCCTTGCCTGGCAGCAACTGGTCAACGTTGGGGAACAACAGTATGGGGTCGCTTTCCAGACCGGCGAAAGCCAACGGCATTATCTGGTACGGCTGGCGCAAGTACTGGGAGCTGATGGTGATTATCTGCTGGCACTGGCACGGCTGATGGATTTTCAGTTATACGCCGCCAGTGGACAGCAGCCTGCGGATGAGAAACAGCTGATCAAACAGCTGCGGAAAAGCCGCAAGCGCTTGTTGCGGCAATCCTGGCGTGGCAAGCCCCGTTCAATCGGCGCCTGAAGGCAGTGCATCGGATGTGGTTGGCCAGCGGCAGAAACAGCCGCTGCCAGCAACATTGATAAACGGTCCGTATTGGCCATCGGTCATTTGGCGCACCATATTCGGGAAAAAATCATCGCTGGCGACGCTGCATAAAGCACCAAAACCATAGGCGCCAAAATAGCCCAGGCGGCCGTTCTCCTTAACCAGTGCCAGGGCTGGAGAAGATGGAATCAATGCCGTCAGGTCATTGGCCTGGATCAACTCCATGCGCTGGCCATTCAGCTGGCGGAACTCCGCCAGCTGCTCCGCGGTGGCATTGGCAGCCGCGACAACGACGATGCGTAACTGGTAGCGATCAAAGGCCGATACCAGACCATCAAAATGACGGCGACTGACCTGGTTACAGAGGCAGTCCGGATTCCAGAAGTGCACCATGGTGACCGGTGCCTGGGTTACATGGGTATTGGTTGGCAGGCGTGCCAGCAAGGCTGCGAGTGTGGTTTCCAGAGCCTGGGTGTTTAACGCCGCAGGTGAGCTGTCGGCGGCCAGAAAAGACCGGATGGTTTGTGATTGAAACCACCACAAGGCAAGGCCGGTACCCGAGAGCCACAAGACCACCACCAAGCCCAGCACAATATTACGCTGGCGATTGGGATTATTGGCGGGTGATACGGCAGCGGACGGTGGTGGCGGTGGTATAGAAGATGGCATTGGCGATGACGTCGGTGATGGGGGAAAGTTCGTCCCGCCAGTATCCCGTGAGACGCTCGGGATGACAATGCCCTGAACTCGAGTGGGCCAATCGGTTGGTGGCGGTTTCGATCGTTGGCAGGTTTCTGGAAAGCCTGGATTAACCCGTGTACTCTCCTTCAGGTGTACCCAGACGCTGTTTCCATGAGCCACCTTCCAGACGAACCCACTGCATTTTTGTCGTATGTTGCCAAGCTGGCGCAAAACAGCCTGGTACTGGTCGATTTTCAGGCCAGCTGGTGTTCCCCCTGCAAAGCCTTGCTGCCTGTGCTTGAGCATTTGGAGCAAGAGTTTGCACCACAGCTGCGGTTGCTGACGGTGGACGCCGAACAACAACCGCAGCTGATGAGTGTGATGCAAGTGCGTGGCTTGCCCAGCGTATTGCTGTATTACCGTGGCCGAGAGGTGAACCGCTTCACCAAGGCACTCCCGGAAAGTCAGATTCGCCAGCTGCTGGCCCCGTATATCCAGCAACCCTGTGACAAATTACGTAAACAGGCGGAACAACATATCGCCCGGCAAGACTGGTCGCAGGGGTTGGCGTTATGGCGTCAGCTGGTACAGCAACGTCCTGGTAACACCGCCGACCTGGCCCGCTATTGTCAGCGCTTGATGGACGCCAGCCAACAGCAGCCTCAGCGACTGCAGGAAGTAGCCACCTTGCTGGACAACCTGACTGCGAACAGTCAGCGTGACCCGGCGATACAACAAGCGTTATCGCGCTGGCATTTATTGCAGCGGCGACAAAACAACCTCGATAGCTTGCGGCAAACCTTTCGCGATGCACCCACCCCGGAAAATCGACTGGCACTGGCCCAGGAACTGGCTGCAGAAGAGCAGTACGAGCAGGCATTCAAACTGCTGATCGGCCTGTTGCGACGGCCATGCTCCCCTGAGCTGGAAAAACAGGGGCAGGGGTTGCTGATTGAATTGATCAATATCTTGCCCGACCGCGCCAGAGCCAATCGTTATCGCCGGGAGTGGTTCAGCCATCAGCGGAACCGGAACTGGTCAGAAGAGCCGGATCAGACTGATTGAGTGTGATCTGAGGCGGGGAGTGGGAGTGCAGGAGCTTCCCTGAAAGCCCGCACAGAGCCTGACAGACTGGCAGGGAACCCGCTTGCAGGTTGTAACAAGCGGGTGTAGTCAGCCGGACTGTTACGACAGGTCGGCGACTTCTTTTTCGATCATTTTTTTCACGGCTTTTTCATCCGCGACAATATATTGGCTGTCGTGAAGCAGGGCCTTGACCAGGCCAAACATCATCGCAATCAACACGAAGGTAAAGGGCAATGCACCGGCAATGGAAGCCGCCTGTAATGCTTTCAGGGCATCGTTGCCTCCCATCAGCAGTACGATCAATGTAATCATACCTAGGGCACAACCCCAGATAATACGCTGCTGGGTTGGTGGTCGACGGCCAAAGGCCAGCAGGCGGCCCAGTACCAGGGTGCCAGAGTCAGCGGAGGTGACAAAAAAGATAATCACCACCAGCAGGGCACAGATTTTAGCGATTACAGCGGCGATACCCGGGGTCAGTACATCAAAGGAGGAGTAGATGGTGCCAGCGTAGTCCCAGTTTTGCACCGAGGCATTATAGATGCTCATGTCGGCACCGTAGATGGACTCGTAAATACCGGCAGAACCGATCACGCTAAACCACACCAGTGCCACAGTGGAAGGGACAAAGATAACCCCCATTACAAATTCACGAATGGTCCGGCCACGGGAAATACGGGCAATAAACAAGCCGACAAAAGCGGCCCAGGCAATCCACCAGCCCCAGTAGAAAATAGTCCAGCCACCTTGCCATACCCGTTCTTCAGGGCTGCGCGCGGTCCACAAGGTCATGGGGATCGCATGGGATACATAGTCCCCCAAGGCAGTCAGGGTACTGGCGATAATGTAGTTGGTGCCATTACTGGCGATCAGGAAATAAGCAAGAATGATCAGACAAATATAGGTGTTGAGGGTAGAAAGAATCTTGATGCCTTTGGATACACCACTGGTAGCAGACAGGGTGGCCATGGCAGTCACCAGAATGATGGATATGATAGTGACCATCTGGGTGGTTTTTTCGATCACTCCGAGGGACACCAGCCCTGCACCAATCTGCTGTACGCCCAATCCCAGCGTGGTTGAAATACCAAAAATGGTACCAAGCACCGCGAGAATATCGGCGGCATTACCAATCGGGCCATAAATACGGTTACCAATCAGTGGATACAAGGCTGACCGGATTGACAGTGGCAGACCTTTACGAAAGGCAAAGTAGGCCAGAGACAGACCAACAATGCCGTAAATCCCCCAGGCGACTGTGCCCCAGTGAAAAACAGTGAGTGTCAGGCCTGCCGTTGCAGCTTCTGCCACCAGGTCATCAGGAACGGGAAAACCTTCCTGACCCGGTAATAACCCGGCTGCCAGCGCCGCCTGTTTGGCAGCAAAAAAATCACTGACGGCCGCTTTTACGTCGGCGCTCATAAAAGGGTTGCCGCCGCTCCAGCCACTGGCAAAGTGGATCATGGGTTCCGACATGGAGAAAAACAGCATACCGGCACCGGTACCACAACCAAACAGCATCGAGAACCAGGCAAAATTGGAAAACTCCGGCCGCTCATCATCGCGACCAAGCCGAATGGCCCCGGCCTTGGAAAACATAAAAAACACACAAATAAGAAACGCTGAAAACATCACCACAATGTAGTACCAGCCCAGTGTATGTTCTATCCAGCTTTTCAAACCGAAAAACTGATCACTGGCTGCTTTCCCCAACAGGATGGTGTACAGGATAAATACAACCACCAGACTAATGGCTGTGATTCCCAAGGTAGAGTTGAGACCCTTTAGTATGCCGCGCTTTTCAATGAGCGCGTCTATCTGCTCGTTTCTCATCTGAGCTCCTTCATTGTTATCTTGAGTATGTGAAATTCGATGGGTATTCTTCCTGGTGGTTAACGTTATATTTTTGCTATTGAAGCGGGATTGCAAATATTGTAAAAACGCTTGCAATCTCACATGTTGACTAATAATCGAACATATTTTTGTGCGAGCATGCGCAAGCGGCTCTTGAATTCGGAACGATCAACATAGCAGCCATGCAAATGACGGCGGCCAATATTTTCTTCAAACTGATTACGCCCATGCAAAATGCGGCGCTTGTCAAATACAACTGTGTCTCTGGCCTGGAGTTTTAATTCGATTTTAAAGCACTTATCCCGGAGGCTGGCTATGAAATGACGATATGCAAGATAATATTCTTTCATGATATGGCAGGAAGATCAAAAGTGTCAGCAAGGCGGGTATTGTATTCGATTTCGATAATATTTCCAAAAGTGTTCGGATTGATGACCGAATGATGCTGGCGGATGTCATGTTCATTGTTGTGGAAACGGAATGGAATCACTTGTTCACACAGCAATCTGAAATGCTCCGGTCGTTACTTTCTCCGCTCTTCAGCAACCCGAAGACTATCAAAAAAAAGTGGATTCAGCCCCCTGGGACTCGTTGGCCAGACAGTGCAAAAACTGGTATCCGGGCGGTATTTCCTGATTGGCAAGGCCGGTATGCAAGGGCAGAGCAATAGCGGTGTAAGCCAGGTTGACAGGAGTAACTGTGGTGGTGGATTTTGCTGTATCTGACCTGTTTTTGATAATGGTTAAATCATATTGATCAAGAATGATTATCCATTGTAAAGAGCGCCGTCTTCTTTTATAAAGTCATTATAATCAGAGTGGGGAATATTATATAAAAATTGTTGTTCCCGTTAATGTAGCTGTTTTTGCAATGTGTTGCTTTTTTGTTGGAATAACAATGTTCATACCGCCAGGAGAAGGAGGGATAACACTCATGCTGGTTTGTATCCCGCAGTGTTTTCAGGATACTTCTGATTTGGCTTATATTGGCCGGACGAATATTGTCGCACACACTTTTAACAGATCAAATGAGCGCTCTCCGGTGTCCAGATGAAATGCTGTTGAGCAGTTGTCCCCCAGCCATAAATAATGAAATTCAGACTCTGTGCCATCTCCCCAAGTGATCATCAGCGAGTCCAGATGCTCCTTGATATTCAGTTAGTTGCGGAGCAAATGGATGTGTTTTGTGACCGGCAACGCCAGCCGTATAATTTTCGCGACGATCCATCAATCCGGAAATAGTAGAATTGATGGATCGTGTTTTTAAAGGATCATTGTTTGGGGTCATGCTGCTATCAAGCAAGGCTCAGATCAGCGCCAGGTTCTGGCTAATACTAAACAGGATGGCACCACCAAAAACCAGCACCAGCCATAAACAAACCGCCAGAATAATCGGTTTGAAACCGGCATTAACCAGATGCTTCCAGCGGATATTCAGCCCCAGAGCAGACATTGCCAGCGCCAAAAACAGCATCGATGCCTGAGTGGCTATATGACGCGCCTGTTGTAACCACTCGTTGCCCACAACATAAGGCAGCAAGGTATTCAGCACGACCACGGCGACAAAGTAGAGGATAAATCCGGGTACGGTGATTTTGTGTCTGGCCGGTTGACCTTGAGTGGCTGGATTATTCTGTGTGTTTTTTTTCTGTAACCAGAGCGCCAATAATAATAAGACTGGAGCCAGCATCAATACGCGCAGTAATTTTACAATCACGGCGTTGTGTTGGGTTGCGGCATTCATGGCTTCTGTTGCCGCCATGGTTTGAGCGACTTCATGAATGGTGCTACCGATATAAACCCCGGCCACTGCATTGGTGAGTCCAAACCAGTGTTGTATTTGCGGATAAAGCAGCACACTCAGAGTGCCAAACAGGGCCACGGCGGTCACGGCCAGACCGGTAGATTGCTGCTGTTGCTGCTGGCTTTCGCCATCATGGAGGTATTTTCCGAGCACCGGCACGGTTGCCAGAATGGCAGCAGCTCCGCAGACCGCGCTGCCTATGGCCAGCAATACAGCCAGAGAGAGCGGCAGCTTGAGAATTTTAAGTCCCAGCCAGATACCCAGCGGCAGTATGACGCTGATCGTGATGATGTCAGCAATCACGGCTTGCCAGCCGACAGCGGCCAGGTCGGCGAGGCTGAGCTGAAAGCCAAACAACACAATACCGGCTTGCAGCAGTGTTTTTTGTGCTATCCGGTGGACGGATTCCGCACTATCGATAGCGCGCAGCCGTTCCGTCAAGGGCAGTGCCGCCAGTCCCATACCAATCAGGATACTGATCGGCAGCGCGCCGATCCCCAACCCTTGCACCACATTGAAGCCGGCGATTTCACCAGCCGTGACTGCGATCAGTGTAATCAGGACAGCCATTAATATGGCCGCCAGGGGCTTGTTGATCCCCGTCTGCTGGACGGTCTCTTTGTTGTACAGCTCCACAAACATCACCCTATCAACTAGATATATCTATTTGTAATAAGCTTATTCTTTATTTTTTATTCGGATAAATTACTTAATTCCATAACTGTATCCGGAAAATCCGAAAAGCAATGGCGCATCACTCCACTGTCAGGCCTGGGCAGTGGTGCCCGTTGTCACCTTTGATGGTTTGCCGATGTAATAACCCACTGACAGCATGAGTCTGTTCCAGGCCCAAGTAAGCGGCGGGAGCCGTTATACTGGGCCTCATTTTGAGGAGGATTTCATGTTTACACGCAAGCTTGGCAATACAGATCTTGATGTCACCCGGTTGTGTCTTGGCACCATGACCTGGGGGGAGCAAAACACGGAAGCAGAAGCACATGCCCAGATGGACTGTGCTGTGGCTGCCGGCATCAACTTTTTTGATACCGCAGAAATGTATCCGGTACCGCCAAAAGGGGAGACACAAGGCCGGACCGAACAATATATCGGTAGTTGGTTTGCCCGCTCCGGCAAGCGCGAGCAGGTGATTCTGGCGACCAAGATCGCCGGGCCGGGGGACTGGATGACCCATATTCGCAATGGCCCGCAGCTGACCCCTGAACATGTGAATGCGGCCATTGATACCAGCCTGCAGCGTTTACAAACCGACTACGTCGATCTGTATCAGGTGCACTGGCCCGCCCGCAGTACCAACTTTTTTGGCAAGCTGGGCTATGTACACGATCACGACGAAGAAACCACGGCACTGGAAGAGACTCTGGAAGCTCTGGTTGGTCTGATCCGGCAGGGTAAAATTCGCCATTATGGCCTGTCGAATGAAACCGCCTGGGGCACCATGAAGGTGATCCAGATTGCTGATCAGCATGGCTGGCCGCGTCCGGTATCGGTACAAAACCCTTATAATCTGCTGAACCGCAGTTATGAGATTGGCATGGCGGAAGTGTCCATGCGTGAAAACGTCGGCTTGCTGGCTTATTCACCCATGGCGTTTGGTGTGTTGAGCGGAAAATACCTGAATGGTGCCATGCCGGAAAATGCCCGTATTACCTTGTTTGAACGTTTCTCCCGCTATCAGGGTGCCCAGGCTGAAGAAGCCGTACGTCAATATGCCGAAGTGGCTGCGGATATTGGATTGTCACCGGCGGTATTGGCGCTGGCCTTTGTAACCCAGCAGGATTTTGTAACCTCGAATATTATTGGCGCAACGACCTTGCCACAGCTGGAAGAAAATATCGCCAGTGCGGATGTCGTGCTGGATGCCGAGACCATTGAACGTATTGAGGGAATTCACAAGGTGATTTCCAACCCCTGTCCCTGAGCTGAGCGGACTCTGCCGGGATGGAGTAAGCGGAAGGGGATCAGGCCGGTCAGCGGCAGCATGCCGATGACCGGGTCAAAGCGGCTCAGAGAGCCGCTGGTCTTAATCGGGATACCCGTTTCAGCCTGAGTGATAACGCCAGTGCCGCCGCAGATAAACCAATAACCAGGCCAGTCCAGAAACCCGGTGCTCCTGCCGGAGCGATATTCAGCAAGGGGATGCCGTGAAAAGCCAGACCGTAACCACAGCCCAGGCCAACCAGCCAATACGTGACAAAGGTAATCAGCATCACCACAAAGGTATCCTGATAGCCACGCAAGGCACCTGCTGCCGCGACTTGAGTGGCATCAGACAGTTGGAATACCGCAGCGTATACCAGTAATACCGAACCAATGGCGACCACTTCCGGATCGGGGGAATACCAACCGGCAATGGTTTCTGATAGCAGAATAATCAAGGTGGCATTAAACAAGGCAATGGCCAGGTTCAGCCGCACCCCCAGCCAGGCGGTCTGTCGGGCCAGCAAGGTATCTCCGCTGCCGAGATAGTGGCCAACACGCACAGTGAGCGCCATGCCTAAACTCAGCGGTATCATAAAGGTGATGGATGACATGTTCAGAGCCACCTGATGCCCGGCGACCACCACCGGGCCAAGATCGGTGAGGAACAGCGCAATAGCGGTAAACAGGCTGACTTCAAAAAAGATCGCAATGCCGATCGGTACCCCAATCCGCAAGATATTACGCACATGATGCCAGGCCGGGGAGTTCATCAGATCCAGCAGGGATGCCTCTTTACCGAGGCGGTATTTGCGGGTGTTGATGGCCATGGCTATCGCCATACAGACAAAAATCAGACTGCTGCCAATACCACAGCCGACACTGCCCATCTCTGGAAAACCCAGCCAGCCATACACAAACACCGCATTCACTGGCACGTTGGCAATCAGCCCGGAGAGCATGATCCAGGTAACATGGGTGGCCTGGCTCAAGGCTTCAGCATAAAAGCGGAAGGCCAGAAAAACACCGACGGCCGGAAAACCTATCGAGATAGCGACCAGGTAACGGGTTGCCAATGCGGCAGTGACCGTGTCATCGATCAATAGTGGCAACATATCCGCGGCAAAATAGAGCAACAGACCGATCAGACTGCCAGCAATCGCCCCCAGCCAGACCGATGATGCCAGCAGGCTGGATAGCTGTTGGTGTTGTTTGGAAGCGTTAAGGCCGGATACCAATGGCGATAATGCCACCAGAATCCCGGCCAGAAACAGCCAGACCGGCAACCATAAACTGGTACCAATCGCCACTGCCGCCAAATCCCGGGTACTGACATAGCCCGACATCAGGGTATCGACCGTTCCCATACCGATCTGGGCCATCTGGGTTGCCATAATGGGCAAGGTAAGTTTAAACAGGGCGCGGGTTTCGCGATTGACAAACGACATGGGGCAGGTAGCTCTGAACAGAAGTAAAAGGAATGGCCAGGATCGCGGCATTTTCCCCGAATACGGCGGCTTTGCAAGGCTGCTGGCGTATTTGCGCATACGGGAAAGTAACCACTCGCTGCCAGCGTTTGTCCCTGGCCGTGCGGCAGCCTCAGAAAGCCTCAGAAAGGTGCGCCAGGGAGGTCGATTGAGGGGTGTTTAAAGGGATTTCGTGGTTTATACCCTCTGAACAAGGTGGATTACTGCTATAATACAAACTGTTTGATTTTGGTTAACGATGTTGGTTATGCCCACCGGTTCTTCTGACACGCTGAAAACAGCGGACTTGATCCAGCTGTTTGATGACTTGTTCTTCTCTGCCCAAAACACCCGTCTGATTGCTGGCGATAGCGAGCCTGTCTACTTGCCATCTGATAGTGAATACGCTTACGACAGAATTATGTTTGCCCATGGTTTTTATGCTTCTGCCCTGCATGAAATCAGTCATTGGTGTATTGCGGGCGCTCAGCGTCGCCGCCTGGTTGATTTTGGTTATTGGTACGAACCCGATGGCCGCAGTGCCGCGCAGCAACGTGAATTTGAGCAGGTAGAAATCAAGCCCCAGGCGGTCGAATGGTTATTGTCGGAAGCGTGTGGGCGGCGTTTTTATATCAGCACGGATAACCTCGATGGAGACCCGGTTGAAGTGGCCGCCGGGCGTAAGGCATTTGCCCTGGCGGTATGGCAGCAAGCCTGCCATTACTATCACCACGGCTTGCCAGAACGTGCGGAAGTATTAAAAAACGCGCTACTGGACTATTATCAGCGCCACGAAATATTTTCAGCCGACCTTTTTGTGCTGGAACGACTCTGACTGGAGACACTTTTGTTCAAGAAAATCATCAAGGCGGTGGCTGGCAAAAAGCAAGCCGACACCGGCACCTCTTCCCATACGGCTGCAACAGCGCCATCACGGGCAGTCAAACCTTCTACCAACAACTCCAAGGCTGCTCCGGCCCACGACAAACACCAGCGGGCCGACCAACCTCACGGAAGCCGTAGCGACAGTCAGAGTAATAAAAAACACGCCACCAGCAAAACCAAACAAGGTCATACACCTAAAGCGCCCGTTGCACCCTGGGATCCTGCGAGCTTCAAGGTTGAGCCAATGGAAGGTAAAACCCGGTTCCATGATCTGGATTTACCCGACTCAGTCATGCATGCCATTTACGATCTGGGTTTTGAATACTGCACTCCGATTCAGGCCGAGAGTCTGCCGGCGTCATTACGTGGCCGCGATACCATTGGCCAGGCACAAACCGGTACCGGTAAATCGGCGGCTTTTTTGCTGACGATTCTGAACCGCTTGCTGACCATTATTCCGGAAGAACGTTACGCCAGTGAACCGCGGGCTCTGATTGTCGCTCCAACCCGTGAACTGGCGATGCAGATCGGCAAGGATGCAGAAGGGCTGGCAAAGCACAGTGGCCTGAATGTTGTCACCGTGATGGGGGGGATGGATTACGAACTGCAACGTCGCCAGTTACGTGATGACGTGGTGGATATTCTGGTAGCAACCCCCGGTCGTCTGATTGACTTTATGCGCAGCCAGGACGTGTTTCTGGATCAGGTCGAAGTGTTGGTGCTGGACGAAGCCGATCGTATGCTGGATATGGGCTTTATCCCGGATGTCCGTCGTATTGTGCGGGCAACCCCGACCAAAGATCATCGCCAGACGCTGCTGTTTTCTGCCACATTCAATTTTGATGTCCGCATCCTGATTGACCAGTGGACTCGTGATCCGTTGCAAGTCGAAATTGAACCGGAACAAGTGGCGACCGACCGGGTTGACCAGAGTTTCTATCTGGTGGCGGAAAGCGACAAGTTCGGGTTGCTGGAACGTTTTCTGAAAGAAGAAAACCCGGAACGCTGTATCATCTTTGCCAACCGTCGTGATCACACCCGTAACCTGTGTGAAAAGCTGCTTAAACGTGGTTTCAAGGCGGGTTTGTTGTCCGGTGAGGTCAACCAGCAAAAACGTTTGAAAACACTGGAACGTTTCCGGGAAGGCCAGCTGGCTATTCTGGTTGCGACCGATGTGGCTGGCCGGGGAATTCACGTTGACGGCGTTTCTCATGTGTTTAACTACACCTTGCCGGAAGACTCGGAAGACTACGTTCACCGTATCGGCCGTACAGGCCGTGCCGGAGCCAAAGGTATTTCCATCAGTCTGGTGTCTGAAGACGATGCTTTTGCCTTGCCAGACCTGGAAAAATATCTGGGTGCCAAGCTGCCGTTAAAACAGATATAAATGTGGCTGTCCCCAGGCTTGTAACACCACAACAGGACGCCAATGGCGTCCTTTTTTATACGGTGGCCATACGCAACAGCCTTTGATACGGCCGTTTGATTACGATGGTTGTTTTTAGTGATCGTTGCTGTGACGTGCCGTGGTTTTTACGCGTTACCACCACCCATTGTTGTTATTGTTTGCCATTGCAAGGATACCCATGGCGCATCGTCCTGCTGTTGATTCTGCTGCTTGTTCTTCTGCCTCCGCCACTGCGGCTTCCAGACCTCGTGCTGCTTCCAGCTCTCGGGCACTGCTGGCGAACCCGATTGTACGGGCATTCTGGCAAGTGTCGGGCAGCACCGGGGCGGCTCAGACTGAGGTATTGGGCTGGGGACGTAAACGCTCTGGCCGTAAGGCACAACAGCAAGGTGAGCGTCAGCAGCGCCCCTGGTGGTTGCTTGAAGATGGCTTTGTACGCTCGTTAGGCCGAGAAGATCCAGCCTTGTCGCTGGTACAGGATAATCTGGGTATTTATTACGACGCGACTGGCCCGTCACGACTGGAACAGCTGATTCCCCAACCGCTGACGGATACCCAGCAACGGCGTAGTCGCCAGCTGATCCAGCGCTGGCAACAGGCCGGAGTATCAAAATACAACGCCGCCCCAGATTACCGTGGTGAATTGCCAGCTTCCTTTGTGCTGGTGGTGGATCAGGTCGCCGGTGATGCGTCTATTTCATTTGGTCTGGCCAGTGCTGCCTCGTTTACACAGATGCTGGATGCCGCCCTGAGCGAAAACCCGGAAGCCACGGTGGTGCTTAAAGTACATCCGGATGCCTTCACGCGGGCGCGGGTCGGACACTTTGACCTGGCTACATTGCAGCAGGATGCCCGGGTGCAACTGGTGGCGGAAAACTGTCATCCCGAACGGCTGTTAGCGAATGCTGACAAGGTGTATACGGTGACTTCGCAAATGGGTTTTGAAGCCTTGCTGTGGGGCAAGCCGGTACGGTGTTTCGGGATGCCATTTTACGCTGGCTGGGGTCTGACCCGGGATGAACTCAATGTCCCTGAACGCCGCCGCTCTGCCTGCCAAGCCTTGTCGGCAGAGGAAGCACACCCGTCGTTAACCGGGACGGCTGGAATCACGCCTGGGGTCACGCTGGAGCAGCTGGTACACGCCACGCTGGTGGAGTACAGCCGCTACTGGGACCCTGAGCAGGGTACCGAAACCAGTATTGAAGACACCCTGGATTACCTGTCGGCCCAGCGCCAGCAATGGTTGCGCAGTCATCAGCTGGGGCCGGTGTATGCGTTGGGCTTCTCGCGCTGGAAAAAACCGATTTTACGGGCGTTTTTGTACGGTACCGACGTGACCTTTTGCAAGGATGCCAGTCTGATACCGGCGCAAGCGACGGTTGCCTTATGGGGAGTACGCCCACTGCCACCGGTGCTGCAAACACCCGAGCGGCAGCCGGGGCGGGTGGTACGGATCGAGGATGGCTTTTTAAGGTCATCCGGGTTGGGGGCTGACCTGATTCGGCCGCTGTCCTGGGTGCTGGATGATGTTGGCATGTACTACGACGCGTCGAGGCCTTCGCGACTGGAGCAGATGCTGGCCCAGGACGAGTGGTCAGCCGCTGATTGTGTCCAGGCCCGGCAGCTGCGAAAGACCATTGTTGCCAACCGTATTTCCAAATACAACCTGACCGGGCAAGACTGGCAACCGGCGTGTCGATCCTGCTCTGGCCAGCCGCGCCGGGTGGTCCTGGTACCGGGCCAGGTGGAGTCTGATGCCTCAATCCGTATGGGAGCCGGGAGTATCAAGACCAATCAGGGGTTATTACAGGCAGCACGTGCTGCGGAACCGGACGCCTGGCTGGTGTATAAACCACACCCGGATGTGGTATCCGGATTACGCAGCAGTGATCGTCCCGTGAGTGAATATCAGGCCTGGTGTGATGAATTGGTGCTGGCTGGCGATTCCTCTCAGATGCTGGAACATGTTGATGCGGTTCATACCATGACATCATTGCTGGGGTTTGAGGCGTTGCTGCGTGGTAAGGAAGTTATCTGTCATGGCATGCCGTTTTATGCGGGCTGGGGACTGACCCGGGATATGTTGGTATGTCCACGACGGGGGCGTCAACGCTCCCTCGATGAGTTGGTGGCGGCTACCCTGATACGCTATCCCGGCTATGTGAGTGCCAGTACTGGCCGCTTCAGCAGCCCACAACGGGTAGTGGCAGAATTGCAGCGCTGGAAAGCGTCAGGGCCGTCGGTGATGCCACTCTGGCGACGGGCGTTACGGGTGGTGCTGCGTTTGTGGGTGTCATCGGGATTGCGAAAGAACGCCTGACCCGGCGGCTGTCGGGTCTGGCAGAACGGGAAACCACCGTATGGCTCAGCGATTTTCCAGTCGATTATAATCCAGGATACCGGCCCGGATCGGCCATTGCTGCTGATACAGCTGGCCAATGGCATCGCTGACCGCCCAGAATGTCGGGTTACTGCGACGTACTCCAAAGCGGTCGAGCAGGGCACTGTAATCATCCGCTGCCTGCATGTCAGCGATCTGTTTTACCAGTTCAGGCAAGGCTGATTCTTCGACGCTGAACAAGACGTTGGGGTAGTCGCCCACGGCACCACGGGCCAGGGTCAGGGTGTCTTCTGCAGGCCGTAAAGCGCTTTCTTCCGCCAGTAAACTGGAAATATTGGCATGGGCACGGTTATGCACCAGGCTGATCAGTTCCACTGGCTGCTGTTGGCGGGTGATCAATACCAGACTGAGTTCCGGTAACAGGTGCAAGCCTTTGCCTTGCAATTTTTCCAGGCCGTTCAGGGTGGTGATGGCTGAATCCGACAGTGGCCCGGATGACAGGTGATAGCTCTGGTTCAAGACCGGTGACAGTCTGTCGGCCAGTAAACGGTACAGCTCGGTTTTGGGCTGGTTGGTCTGATAGTCGATGGTGCTGTCGGCATCGAAGCGGATCAGGTCACTGAAGATATAATCCTTGATCGTGGTGCTGGTATCGCGATACCAGTGGCGACGTACTGTCTCACGCTCTTGCTGTGGCAATAGCAGCAGAAAGTTCATTTCCCCTTCCATCCGCAAAAAATCCATATACAGCCGGGTGACCAGCTGATGCCCAACATTGCCGTACACATCAAATCCGGCAACCAATAGATAATGGATACGTTCCAGTAATGGGTAATCAATCAACCAGGCGGTCTTGGGCGGCTGGCCCAGCAGTCCCTGTACCACGGTGGCGTTATCAAAGTGGCGCATTACTGTCAGGGCTGCATTGGGGTTATTGATGCCAGCCTGTTGGTCGCCATCCCATACCAGTTGTGTATCCAGCAAGATATTGTTGTCTTGCATTTCCTGGCGCATAAACCGGGACTTGGCACTGAGGTATTCTTTTTGCTGGTCGGAAAAGGAAATCCAGGAACTGATAGGCAAGCTGTTGCTGCTGTTCTTGGCGGGTAAATCGAGATGATGCGCCTGGCTCTTGAGAAAATCGGAAGCATCGCTGTCGTAGTGGCGGTCGGGGGTGACGAAGAACACCCAGAACTGCTCGTTAATAACGTTCACTGCCACCTGACCATGGCAAACCGGCCCCTTGATAAAGGCCATGATGGTTTCCAGCGAGTGTTCCAGTAAAAAGCGATAGCGGCTATCCGTCGGAATATCCTGAAAAGTGATAAAGGGATTGGACGCTTGTTTTTCATTATATCCGGGTAAGGACTCGACGGTGTAAGACGGTTGGTAAAACAGCTTATGCCAAGTGTCCCAGCGAGCCTCATTCAGGCGGAAAGGGATATGGGTTTTGGCGACTTTGGATTCCTGGTCAACCACCAGGCGGTAATAGGGTGTGGCGACGCCAGGGTCATCATAAGGTCGGCGGGTGGCGATAATATCCACAGGTTCGCCCGGGGCGGTCCGGGAGCGCACCAGATGAAAACGGGTACTGCTGTCATCACCCAGATACAGGCTGTAAAGATAAATATGTTCATAAATATAGCGGTTGATCAGTGATTGCCGCTTGTAGTCGTCGCTATCCGGGTCACCATGGGCATTGAAGCGTTGTTCCCACTGCTGCAGCTGGTGTTGCAGATTGCCATTCAAGGGGGTTGGACGTGGTAGCAGGCCACCCCGTTGAATCCACTCGGCCAGGGTTTTGTACTCACTGTCGGACAAGGCGGGTAAACCGTAGGGCATGCCCCAGTCTGGGTACTGGCTGGCAAAATCAGAGTATTGCTCGGCGGTTGGACACTGTTGATCCCGTGACAGCTTGAAGTCGTAACTGTCGGGTAATACAGCCTGATCGGGAGCTGGCTGCGCCTGGCGCAAGGCAAGGGCGCGGAACAGTACACTGGCATGAAGATTGGCGTCGCTGGTATTACGCCGTTCATTCAATACCGGCTGGAAGCCTTTCTCGCGCCATTCTGCGGTGCTTTGAGCATCCAGATACAAGCGTTTTGGGGCCGTTGCCAACAGGCGTGTGCCATCGTAAACCGGCTCTGGGTGAAGACCTCGGTCAATACCCAGAGGGGAGGTCAATTTCAGCTGGCACGGCGCGTCATAACAGGCGTGACAGTGAACACAGCGTTGTTCCAGTATTGGCTCGACGTGCTGGTGGTAGTGTCGGCCTTCGTAGCTGTCGGCATCGACCCAGCGGGTTTTGGGCGCTGACTCGCCAAACACATCATCAAATTGTTGGCTGGCGAATACCGCGCAGCCTGTACTCGCGGTGACGATTACCCATAACAACAGCTTGAGGGTCAATCGGGTACGTGCGGAGGCTGACCGATTGGCCGTTCGAATTGTCATAGGCGCTCTGTGGGATTCGATAGGAGAGTAATTCTGATCATATCGAATCTTGTTGTCAGAGTCAGCGAATGACTTATGACACGGACTGGCCATCCGGCTGCAGCGGAGTCCCCGGATTGACCGCTGGCTGACGGGCTTGTTGCTGGTTGTGCAAGTACTTCAGGCGAGCAGCCAGTGACAGAGTGACAGCCAGAATCAACCAGGAGCCAAGGACAACACCCAACCAGTATTGCCACTGCCAGAACTGGTTGAGGTACACCCCGCCGGTGCTGGCACCGAGGTAATAACACACCAGATACAGCGAGCTGGCGCTGGCCTTGGCGTGTTTGACGGTACGACCAACCCAGGCGCTGGCGCTGGAATGGGCAAAGAAGAAACCAAAGGCATTCACCAGAAACCCGAAAATAATCGTCGGCAGCGATGGATACAGGGTAATCAGGCTGCCGACCATCAGCAGGCCACTGCCGACCATCATGCAGTTAGGCTGGCCGTAGCGGCGGCTGAACTTGCCAGACAGCATCGAACCCCAGGTACCACTCAGGTAAGTCAGGAACAACATACCCAGAAACTGCGGTGACAGCTGGTAGGGATCGTCTTCCAGTACAAAGGTAATAAAACTGTACTGGTTGATAAAAACAAAGAAGTTCAGGCCTCCAAACAGAAAGGCGGGCAGCAGCAGCGGATTACGCAGATGCGACACGATATCCCGTCCCATGGATGGCAAGTTGAACGGCCGGGGGGTAAACCGGCGCGGTGGAGGTAATAACCAGGCAACCAGCATCCAGGTACACAAGCCAACCAGACCCACAAGCAGAAAGGCGTTACCCCAGCCCAGGTGTTCACCGGCAAAACCACCCATCAGGCGACCACCAATGCCCCCCAACGAGTTGGCCGCGATATATAAGCCAATGGCAGACATCAAGGCATCAGCCTCAAATTCATCGGCCATGTAGGCCACGGCAATGGCCGGCAAACCGCCCAGAAACAGCCCTTGCAAGCCACGTAACCAGAGTAACTGCTCAAAGGTCGTGACCTGGCTGATCACCAGTGTGGTGGCGGCGACACCGCACATGCTGCCAATAATCAGCCCTTTGCGGCCGATCACATCGGATAGTGGCCCATAGATCAATAACGACAATCCCAGTGTCAGCGTCGACAGCGTCAGGGTGTAACTTGCTTGCAGCGGTGTAACGGCAAATTCTGTCGCCAGCATTGGCAGCAATGGCTGGGTCACATACAGGTTGGAAAACACCATAAAGGAGCCAAGGCACAAGGCGATGGTGATTCGCCACCAGGCGGCGGTACCATTTTTGATCATGAGGGGTCTCGCTATAAGAAGAAGCAGAACAGCAAAACCACTATAAAAGGTTGTATCGCATCATAAAAATATATGTTTGATATGAATTAAATCAAAAATTGTTATGAGTTGAGCCGGTGACGATTTATAACAACGGAAAAATGATGACTTTGAATCAGAGTAGAAGCAGAAAGGAGAAGGGTCCATGGACTATAAGGCGCTGAGTTATTTTTATGAAGTGGCACGGCAGCAGAGCTTCACCCGGGCTGCGAACCGGCTGCAGGTGGCTCAACCTGCTGTCAGTATGGCAATCAAGCGTCTGGAGCAGCAATTACAGCTGACCCTGTTTCACCGCCACGAGCGCCAGATATCGTTAACCGATGAAGGTGAGTGTTTGTTCGCCCAGGCCCAGCGTATCGTACAGATGATGTCTGATGCCGACCTGGAAATGGCAGAACTGCGAGGACTGGAACAGGGAGCGGTACAGTTAGGTACGCCGAGCATGCTGGGTTCTTATCATTTTCCTCCAATTATCATGGCGTTCCGGCATCGTTATCCGAACCTGACGTTTTCTGTTTACGAAGGTGGTGCCTGGCAGTTGCAGCAAATGCTGGAAAAAGGGGAGCTGGATCTGGCGGTGATCGAAGCGGAAGAAATCCCCGACAGCATCGAAGCCCGTACCTTGATGCGTGAAGAAATGCGCGTTGTGGTGGCCAAGGATCATCCGTTTGCCAGTCGCACCGCAATCACTCCGGCGGAATTCCTGCAAGAAGATCTGGTGCTGTTTCGTAAAGGATACTTTCACCGCAAGGTGATTGACCGCCTGGCCGAAGAGTCGGCTATTCAGCCGCGGATTAATTTTGAAACCAACCTGTTGCCGCTGATTCGCTCTATCGTCAAACAGGGGTTTGGTATTTCGACGTTGTTACGGATGGCCACGGAAGATGATCCGGAGTTGGTGACGCTGTCGTTTGATCCGCCCATTGTGCTCGATCTGTGTCTGGCCTGGCGTAAGGATGGTTATCTGTCAAAAGCCAATCAGGCCTTTGTGGATTTTGTGCTGGATAATAGTCCGGCGTCGGGACATGCAGAATAGTTTTGCTGGCGATATATCGGGGGTGTCTGGGCAGGCCGGTATTTGAGCAGGCCGGGAGTGCCCACCGTGAGGTGCACTCCCGGAACTGAATATTTATTTATTCAGCAAGTAGTTTACCAGCAGGCTGACCGGGCGACCGGTAGCGCCCTTGGCTTTACCACCAACCCAGGCGGTGCCAGCAATATCCAGATGCGCCCAAGGGGTGCCTTCCGTAAAGCGTGACAGGAAACAGGCGGCGGTGGTTGCGCCAGCGAGCGGGCCACCAATATTGGCGATGTCGGCAAAGTTGGAGTCGATCAGATCCTGATATTCTTCCTCCAGCGGCAAACGCCAGATCTTGTCGTTGCTGTACTGTGCCGCGGCTTGCAGCTGCTCGGCCATGGCTTCATCTGTGGTGAACAGGCCGGAGTTGACCTCGCCCAGAGCGGCCATACAAGCACCGGTGAGGGTGGCGATATCAACGATGGAAGCGGGCTGATAATTGTCGATACCGTAGGTCAGGGCATCACACAGCACCAGCCGTCCTTCGGCGTCGGTGTTGAGAATTTCGATGGTTTTACCGGACAGGCTGGTGACGACATCGCCGGGCTTGCTGGCGTTACCGGCAGGCATGTTTTCTGCGCTGGTCACGATAGCCAGTACGTTGACCTTGGGTTTGAGGGTCAGAATGGCTTTCATGGTGCCAAGCACAGAGGCTGCGCCGCACATATCGTATTTCATCTCGTCCATTTTCTGGCCAGGTTTCAGGCTGATGCCACCGGTATCAAAGGTAATGCCCTTGCCCAGAATCATGTGCGGTGCTGCGGTTGGGTCGTCGGCACCCCGGTATTGCATAACGATGATTTTGCCCGGCTCGGTGGAGCCTTTGGAAACCGAGACAAATGCACCGGCGCCCATTTCTGCCAGTTGGTCTTCATCCAGAATGGTGGTTTCGAGCGCCTGGTCCTGGGTCAGGGTGACGGCATTTTCAGCCAGCCAGGTTGGTGTGCAGATATTCGGTGGCATATTGGCCAGTTCTTTGGCAAAGCTGATCCCCGTGCCAATGGCTGCCCCTTTACTGAAAGCTGCTGAAACATCGTCACCAAGCCAAATCAGGGTGTCGGGTGATTTTGCTTCGGCGTCGCTGCTGCTTTTGGTGGCGGTGAAACGGTATTGCGCGGCGGCATAGGCGATTGCGGTCTGTTCCGCCAGCCAGGCTTCGGTCAGTACGTCGGTTGTCAGTGACGTCAGTGCCAGAGCAATATCGCCGCCGATGCGGTTCGTGGTATTGGCAATGGCTGCCAGAACTTTTTGGGCACTGGCGGGTTTCAGTGTTTCTTTACCAGTACCAACCAATAATACGCGGCTGGCCGTAATGCCGGAAACTGCAGGTAGCAGCAGTGTTTCTGCCAGTTTGCCGGAGATATCGCCCTGTTCAAAACGCTGGCTGATAAAGCCCTGGCTGGCTTCGTCAAGTTGCAAGGCTGTGTCAGACAGCTTGCCTGACTGGTCGAGAGTGACCACAATACAGCTCGCCTGGGTCTCGGTGGCAGTTTGTTGGGATACCTGATAAATCATGTCAGCTCCTGGCGGAAACATTGAGTGGCGAACGATGGCCGGGTTGATTCGCAGCGTGTCGTTCTGAATGGTTAGTCACTCTATAATGTGACGTCATATTCCTGAAATACAAGTGCGGCGCGGATAACAATACATTTTGCTGTCGTTGCAGAGCACCCTGTCTCTGGGTATGGTGCGCGGCTTTGCCGCGGTTCAATCAAGGTCTAGTCTTTTGATCATATTTCGTTATCTGGCCAGGGAACTGGCTGGTTCGTTGTTTGCAGTGACCATCGTGTTATTGATGATTCTGATGAGTGGTCGGCTGATTCGTCAGCTGGCGGCCGCTGCAGCCGGTGAAGTCTCGCTGGATATTGTGTTTTTCACACTGCTATTACGCCTGCCATCGTTTCTCGAAATGATTTTACCGCTGGCACTGTTTATCTCAATTTTACTGACTTACGGTCGTCTGTACGCTGAAAGCGAAATGACGGTGCTAACGGCAACCGGCTTTTCAAGCAACCGGTTATTGGCGTACACCGCGGCACCGGCGTTTGTCTTGATGCTGGTGGTGGGCAGTTTCAGCCTGTATCTCAGCCCAAGCGGTGCTGAAAAGATGGAAAGCCTGTATGAAAAACAGGCGCAGCTGACGGAGTTTGAGTTACTGGCCCCTGGTCGCTTCCAGAGTATGAAAGGTGGCAGTCGGGTGACGTATGCGGAGTCGTTGTCGGATGATAAAACCGAGATGAACCGGGTATTTATTACCGATGGCAACAGCCTGCTGCTGGCACAAAAAGGTACCCAGTATGTCAGTGACGAAACCGGCTCCCGTTATCTGGAATTACACGATGGCAAACGTTACGACTGGACACCAGGCAGCCTGGCGTTCGAGGCGCTGGATTTTGAACTGTATGGCGTCAAGATTGCGGAAGAGCTGGAAGAACGGCGCCAGTTACGTAAAGAGGCGGTGCCAACCCTGGCACTGTTTGGTTCCGACGACCCCAAACACCAGGCCCAGCTGCAGTGGCGTATCTCGATGGTTCTGATGGTGCCTATCATGACCTTGCTGGCGGTGCCTTTGTCGCGGGTGAATCCTCGTCAGGGCCGGTTTGCCCGGCTATTTCCGGCCATTGTGCTGTTTATGGTGTACATCTCCTTGTTGATTGCCATGAAGGGCATGCTGGAAAAAGGCCAGCTGAACCCAAACATCGGGTTGTGGAGTTTGCATCTGGTGTATCTGATGATCGCTCTGGGGTTACTGCTGGTGCCTGAATGGATGCGCCGCTGGCGGGTGAGGTCATTATGAATCGTATCGATCGTTATGTTGCCCACAATGTGCTGATGGCAACCCTGATTGTGGCTCTGGTCATTGTGGGTCTGGACGCTATTTTTACGCTGGTGGATGAACTGGATCAGCTGAAAGGTGAATACCAGTTTGCCGATGCACTGCAATTTATGGGTATTCGCTTGCCGCGGCGCCTGTATGAATATATGCCGATGGCCTGTCTGATTGGTTGCCTCGCTGGTCTTGGTGGCATGGCGGCCAACAGTGAGCTGACGGTGATGCGGGCAGCCGGTGTATCTGTGGGGCGTATTGCCCTGGCGGTCATCAAGCCGATGATGTTGCTGATGGTGCTGAATATGGCGCTGGCTGAATATGCGATTCCGGTGCTGGAGCGGATTGCGCAATCACAAAAGGCGGTGGCGCAAGGAAAGGGCGATTTGCTCTCAAACAAGGGCAAGGGCTATTGGCACCGGGAAGGCAATACTTTTATGCGCTTTACGGCGGTTGAACCCAATGGCGTGTTACATGGCATCACTCTGTTTGATTTTGACGATGACAGTAACCTGCAGCGTATCCGTTCCGCCGAGCGGGCGATTTATCAGCGTTCCAGCTGGCAAATGCAAACCGTGGTCGATATGACCATCAGCGCTACCGAAACCCGTCAATTACAACTGGACAGCATGGACTGGCAAACTGAGCTGACGCCACAAAGCCTCAGTGTGGTAATGATCGAGCCTCGGGATATGTCGATATCCAATCTGTTCAGTTATACCCGTTATCTGGAAAAGCAGGGCCTGAATGCCGATAACTATCTGTTGTCATTCTGGCGCAAGGTCACTCAGCCGCTGGGGACTCTGGCACTGGTGGTACTGGGGATTTCCTTTATCTTCGGGCCGCTGCGAGCGGTCACACCCGGTTATCGGATTTTTTCCGGCATTCTGGTTGGGTTGATGTACAAATACGCGGAAGAATTATTGGCACCTGCCAGTATTGTGTTCGGGTTTGAACCTGTGTGGGCCAGTGTGGTGCCAATCGCCGGCTGCATGGGAGTGGGGCTGCTGCTGCTGCGTCGCACCGGATAAACCGATGCTGTTGTTCCGCTTATTTCCCTGTTTTCGGGATAAACACAATACGGGTCAGCGAGGCCATGTCATGCCAGCTGCGGCCGCGGGTATCGAGCAGTGACCAGAAAAATCCCAGTCCGAACACTGCCAGCGAGAAAAACCCAATGCCTGTGCGTAACATGCAGTGGGACAACTTGACGGGCTTGGCATCTTCAGTAATCAGTTTGAGGCGCCAGGCTTTCATGCCAATACTCTGGCCACCACGGCGCCAGGATGAGCTGAAATAAAAGAAACTGATACAGAACATTACCGACAGGTTGACCGAGGCAGGAAAAGCCCCGGGCGGTTGTCCATCGTTGGCAGCGGTCGCAATACCTACCAGCACAAAACCAGTCACAATATAGAGCGCCAGCAATACCAGGCCATCATAGGACAGGGCTGCCAGGCGGCGTATCAGGGATGCAGTCGGGTAGTTCTGGTCTGACATGATGGTGCTCTTTGGGTTGGCTGG
Source organism: Oceanobacter sp. 3_MG-2023 (assembly GCF_030688925.1). Classification (NCBI taxonomy): domain Bacteria; kingdom Pseudomonadati; phylum Pseudomonadota; class Gammaproteobacteria; order Oceanospirillales; family Oceanospirillaceae; genus Oceanobacter; species Oceanobacter sp. 3_MG-2023. Next base: position 113,060 of record NZ_JAUYVX010000014.1, on the reverse strand, counting down.
GTGTGAGTCGAAGTGAGAGGTCAGTACGTATTCTCAGCTGACCGGCAAAACCGGGCAAGAATGGTAGCAGATTTGTCCAGAGCTGGCTTTGATGGCGACACGTCAATGCAGAGTGGTTGCCAGGGTGACACACTGCTACTGACGGTACATCTGACAAATAGTAACGGTCACGTTAAAAGTGCCGGTTTGAATCATTATCGGAGTAAATAGAATATGGTTGATCTCAGTGACATTCGCAAGGAATACACGCAAGGACGACTCGACGAGTCCAAAGTGGCTGAGCACCCGGTGACGCAATTTCACGCCTGGTTTGAGCACTACCGTGCCACCGTGCCGGAAGAGCCGACGGTGATGACGGTCGCCAGTGTGGATGCGCAAGGTCAGCCCTGGCAACGCATCCTGTTGCTCAAGTCTTACGATGATGACGGCTTTGTTTTTTTTACCAATTATGAAAGTAACAAGGGCCGCCAGTTTTCCCATAACCCACGAGCCAGCCTGCATTTTTTCTGGATGACGGTGGAACGTCAGGTGCAGGTGCAGGGAGAGGTCGTGCCAATGAGTCGGGAAGAAGCACAAGCCTATTTCCACTCCCGTCCACGTGAAAGCCAGTTGGGTGCCTGGGCATCGCAACAGAGCCAACCGTTGGCCAGCCGCTCCGAACTGGAAACCCGCTTTGCCCAGTTAAGTGTGGAATACCAGGACAAGGAAATTCCGTTACCAGATTACTGGGGTGGTTATCGGTTACAGCCTTCACGCATGGAATTCTGGCAAGGTGGCGAGCACCGTTTGCACGACCGGGTGGAGTACGTGCTGCAACAGGGGGGCTGGAAAATCCAGCGACTGAACCCTTGATTCCCTCAGCAGAGCTGCATAAAAGCGGCTCTGTTTGCCGCTTTTATATCCGGCTGATATCGGCCGGTATCTTTTTTAATGCCACAACCAATGCCTGGTCATCATAGGTAGCGGACTATTCATTGATAAGGCGTTAACCTGCTTTATGGTGCAATTGTCGGTTTGAATATGACGCATTAGTATCTGATGTCGATGATATAAAGATCGATCATGTTATTTTTTTGTTTTCTGTAATTCGATGATTTCCCCGGTGTTCTGATTCAGGTTTCTTGTGCGGATTACTGGCATTGTCTACTTTTCTGATGGTGTGTTCAGCTTTACCTTGAAGTGTCAGGAGTCTGTATATTCAAGTGTGGTTATTACAGGGATGACATAGGATGCACTTTCTTGAGACTGGCATTTCAGCGCATTATTTCGAAAGAGGGAATCCATGAAAACCGAATATATTATCCCGCTGTTGTTTTCCGGCACGTTGGCCTTGGCGGGCTGTGGCAGCAGTGACGACAGTGAGGTCGTTGATACCACCGACGATTCTGACAGCTCTGTTGATATCGAAGATGATGATGTTGTCGACGTTGACACTTCTTATTTTGATCTGGCCTCTCTGGACTCGATCGAAGTGGTTGAATGTACTCTGTCCAACAACGAGAGCAGTACCTGTTATCAGATAACGGTAAAAGGTTTTCCGGCAGATCGTAGTGAAATCGGGCCATTTTGTCCGGAAGTGATCACAGCAACAGCAGAAGATGCCGGGAAATGGTTTGACGATGGCGTGCTGTATGATTTGACCGGTGAATTTATTGCCAATCTGGATGAATTTTATAATGACAATAACTGGCTGCTATATGACGAAGAGAGTGGTGAAGTCAATATAACCGATACGCAGACTTCGTGCGAGGCAGCAGCCGTTGTGGATGTTGCTGAGGAATACCATAACTACTGCGTCCAGTGTGATCTGGATTATTACAGTGATGTTGAAGGTGAAGGTATTTATAGCACATATCTGATCCCTACCACGCCGGTCGTTCGGGATAGCGCAGGCGATATCGACGGTGAAAACGTTGGTGTAGCGTTTAATGGCGTTAATCTGGCCGCTGCTGCACCTGCTGAAGTTATTCTCAGTGCGTACACCATTGCCGCATTCGACGACTGCGTGGGTCATGTGAATCCGGTTGCGGGCTATCACTATCACGGCGCCAATCATGGCGATGGCGACTGCCCGGCGATTGCTTTTGAAAGTGATGGCCATGGCGGTGCCTTTGCCTATGCGATGGACGGCTTTGTGATCTACAGTATGCTGGATGAAGAGGGCAACGAAGCCACTGATCTCGATGAGTGCCGTGGCCATACCGATGACGTGCGAGGTTACCATTACCATTCTGCCGGGCCGGGTGAAAATGCCTTTATAGGCTGCTTTACCGGAGAGACAGCCAGCGCCGATGATGATAACGAAATGGATGAGAGGCCTGGCCGATGAACAGATGGCATTCTAACGTATGTTACCTGGCCGGGCTGATACTGGTGCTCTCTGTTTTACCTGTGGCTGCGCACGAAGGGCATGGGGATGAACTGCCCTGGGAAGCCTGTCAGGCGTTGGAAAAAAGCGCTCAATGTGCTTATACCAACAGCCATGGCGATGTGTACCGGGGAACCTGCAGAGTGTTTAGTGGTGGACTGATGTGTGTGAGAAACCAGCCAATTATCCATGGTGAGGTGCAACAGACGGATAGCCATAAGGATTATGATGCCTTGCATCAGGGGGCCAGCGAGTCAGGCACAAGTGAAGGCTTGTAGGCCGGGAGCCGGGAGAGAGCTGGAGGCATAAAAAAGGCCCGTCAGTATTAAGCTGACAGGCCTTTGTAATTAGTGGTAGCTATGGACGGACTTGAACCATCGACCCCAGCATTATGAAAAAATAAATACTCTTCATTACTTTTTAAGTATTTGATTTGTAAAGAATATTTTTTATTCTCCTGCTGTGATTTGCTTGCTAAAGCACAGTATTTCATGTGTTTACGGCAACATGGCAACTCATCACGCTTAGTGGGCTGTCAGGTTCTGGGCTTCTCTTTTCCACTCCACCTGGCAGCGGCTTTTGGGCTATTAGCCTGCCTCTGGGCGTGTCTTTAATTCTGCTAGTGCCTTCTTTGTTTCAGGTGATATCTGTCCGGCTTCTGGCATTTCTTCGCCAAATGCTAACCAGTATTTGTACTCTGGGAACGCTTCGCCGATTGCCTGAATATCGTCAATTCTAACCGGCGTCTGTCCAGATAGCAGATTTCTTACCCTGCTGCCTTTGATTCCTGACTTTTCAGATAGGTCGTCAATGGTCAGCTGTTCGGCTGTTCTTAGCTCTTTGATTCTATCTCTAGCGTTCATTATTCCAAATCATTATAGTTAGAATACTAATATTAGTTGATGGTATCCGTAGTAAATATTAGTATCCTAATATTGGTTGATTAAGTGTAACAGTGTGCAGTAATGAGCATAACACGGCTTTGCACCTGGGGGGATAGGATGGATCTGCAACAATTTTTGGCGCATTACTCGCGTTATCAGCCCGTTTCTCTGGTGCTGTCTTTTCGTCGTTCTCGGCTCTCGCTGGCTGTTCAGTCTGCTAACCGGGGGTTCTAATGTCTGTTACTGATCTCTTTTCTGCTGCCTGTAAAAAAGCCATTGAGCTGAAAGGCTGGGCTGTTTCTGAAACGGTTGTTGAATGTTCTGAGCGCTTTGCCTGGGGATTCCTGTTCCCTGAGATGGCTTGGAAAGGTGTTTATAAAGAGTTGGTCGGTTCAGATTGGTTTGACGTTTTTATTGCATGTTGAAAAAAAGGCTAAGGCTTATGTCTGATTACAAAATAATGGCTATTCCTCCGGTTTTGACCCAAGAACAGTTTGCTGATTTGGCGGGTCTATCTCCCGATACTGTTCGCGGTTGGATTTACGCTAAAACAATACCGTCTGTGAAAATAGGGCGTCTACGTCTCGTTAATGCTGATCTTCTGGCGTTGCATATCCGTGAGGGTAAAGAAGTATTCAGTCAGGAAGATTATTCAGAATAACGCGCTTAATGCCGGGGCGCGTATTAATTTCAACCGGCATATCAATTGAAAAAGGTGATTATATGAAACAGTCAATGACTGCAACGCTGTATGGTGCTTTGGATTCTAGAGCGGATCAGAACCGATATACTTATTTGTGGCTTGGCGCTCCTGTTTATAATGAAAAAGAACAGGGTGCTAAGGGTATAGATATGATGAAAATGAAATGTGATCCAGAAGTATATGATTCGCTGTGCTTTAAGAATTATCCGTGTGAGGTGCAAGTAGAATTTATCCTGACGCGTGGCGGGCAAAGCAAGATTACGCAAAAGGCGGTGGCTGTGTTGCCTGCTCGTCAGCCTGCATCAGTGGCTAAATCCTAGGGGGTGGCTTATGTCTGGCTCTGAACGGCTCTCACTGTTTTTGACCTGGTTAACGTGTCCAGTGGAACGGGCGGGTTATATCGTTTTTCAGGCTGGTGCTGTTGTTGGCTGGTTGTCCAGTGTTGAGGTTTGCAGCGTCCATGATGCGGGGTCGGTGGCAGTGGATCGTCAGGGGCGTCAATGGGTTGCAGTCAAGGTGGAACAGGGCCGCGTTCGTTGGTGTGCTTCCAAGATTGCCGATAACAAACAACAGCGGGCGCTGCCGCTGTGCTGATCGAACGGTGCAAAGGCCGTGCGGTGACTGGGGCGTTGCTGGCTGGCTCGCACCTTGCGCCCTTGGCCGGTTGGAACGCTGGTCAACCTCCTGCGGTTGCGCGGGTTGCTCCGGTGTTGCTGAAACCATCATGTAGAAAGTTCGCTGCTGTTGGCCTGTGGAATACGGGGGCTAGTGTGGTCAGGCTGTTTTTAAGCTGTGTGATAAGTGCCCCAGCACTTATCCATGGCTTAAAAATGGCTCTGTCCACACGTTGCGAAGCAAGTCCCCGTAATCCACGGGTTGCTCTGCCAGTCGGCTGGGCGGCTGCACTGGGCGTCTGCTGGTTGCTAGGTGTTGCGGTGTTGCTGCGTTGGGGGCTGGTGCGGCGGATCGGTGAAATTCGTTTGCGGATGGTCTCGGTGTTGCTGGAACGATATGCACAGCGGCAGCGCCCGCTGTTCCAGTGGTCGCCGACCTTTAAAAGATGGTGAACGTGTATGGGTATTTTGCAGGGTTATCGTAAATCCAGCTTGTTGCTGGGGGATCAGCTGAATAATGAACCTGACGGGGTTCGTTATGCGTTAACTGGGGTGTTTGCTGGTGTGATGCTTGGGGTGCATTGCTGGGATTTGCTGATTAACGCTGTGTGTTTGGATGCTAAGGAATGGTTAACCGGTTCTGTAGGTGTTCAGTAATGGATGTGCAAGTTTTTGACCTGCTTTGGTTTGCTGCGCTCGGTATTGCGGCATTGATGGGGTTTGGTCGCGGGGTGTCAGGATGACTGAGTCAGAGGTGGTTTACTTCTTCGGTCAGTTGTTCGGCGCGTATGTAATCGGCTGGTCAGCTGGTTACTTAATTCATGTTGTGAAAAAGTTCTTGGGGTATATATGAAAAACTTTGTATCTGAAAACCGTCGTTATCTCGCTGTTGCCATTGGTTCAATGGCTGTTATGGCTTCCTCGGCTCATGCTGATTTGCCAGCGGCTGCGACGACTGCATTAACTGAGATCGAAACCGGTATTACTGACGCTAGTGATGCCGCCTGGCCTCTGATCGGTGCTGCTCTGGCGGCGGGTATCTTGATTAAGCTGGTCAAACGCTTTGCTAACAAGATTTAATTGTTTGGCGGTTTGATCATGCTGGAAAAGAAAAAGGAGGCATATGCCTCCTTTTTTGAATATTTATTCTGCGGTGGCTGCTGTGAAATATTTAATACTCTTCCTGATATCACTGTCTTTCTCTGAGCTGGCTTATTCGGCTGGTGATGCTTGCCCTTTTGGTTATCGTGATTTAAAAAAATCTCAATATTCTTTTATTGGACAGTGTGAGAATTATATGTTCGGTGTAACTATTGAAGAATGCGCCGATAGACGTGATGACGATTATTTTCCGCCTTATGTCGGTTTTTATGTTGATTCTGAGGATTGTGCGGTTACTCCTGGGGATGATTCAAAACAAGATGGTTGTTATCCTGAGGATGTTTTAGATAATGGGTATTGTAATGAAGTTAAGGAGTGTGAGTCTCCCACTGGCAATACTTATAAATTAGCTGTCACTAAATCTTGTGATGATTATTGTACCGGTGCTTCGTATGGATATGATTCTAATGGTGCGGTTACTTCTAACGGTGATCCTTTAGTGGTTCCTGCTGATGGTCCTACGGGATCGGCTTCTATTCACCAATGTGGCACTAACCCTCCTGGCTATGATGGTGATCAACTATCGTCAGAGAGTACAGAGCAAAGTAACGACTATGCTGAGTGTGGCGCCTTTCAGCATTGGAATGGTTCCTCGTGTGAATCCATTCCTGATAACTGCGGTTATTTGAATGGCGTCTATGCCTGCGCAGATGATAACCAAAATTGGTATCAGTGCGGTGCCGGTGGTGATGCCAGTTTACCGGTTTGCAGTGGCGATACGTCGGCAACCGAAGATGAAGGTTATATTTGTTCTGGGGCTGATTGTCTTGATGATTATGATTCTGGCTCAGGCAGTGATACCGGGTCAGGTGGTGATACTGGCGGTGATACTGGCTCAGGCGGTGATACTGGCTCAGGTGGTGATACTGGCTCAGGTGGTGATACTGGCTCAGGTGGTGATACCGGCTCAGGTGGTGATACCGGCGGTGATGCTGGCTCAGGCGGTGATACTGGGTCGGGTGGCTCTAGTGACCTGGGCAATTATGGTAATGGGTCGCTGGCAGATTATGCTGATACTGACGGTGATGGCGTTCCAGATGATTTCGTGATTTCTGATTGCTCTGAATTGACCAATGCTAGCTGTGCCTGTGATGCGTCAGGGGTTTGTTATGAATCTACGCTAGATGATACGTCAGGGGTTTGTGTGTCTGATTTCTATCAGGTAGGCACTTTTACTGGGGCGTGTGAATACAACTGGGATTGCCCTGTTGGTGAATATGATCCTGACGGTTTTGGATGTGTTGAGATTCCAGATGACTACAAAGGAGACGACAGCAACGACGACAGTAACGGTGACAGCAACGACGACAGTAACGACGACAGTAACGACGACAGTAACGACGACAGTAACGACGACAGCAACGACGACAGCAACGACGACAGCAATAATTATTCTGATTTTGATGTGTCAGGGCTAGAGGATAGATTAGATAGACTAATACAAGAAACTGAAACGACTAATTCTAAAATAACAACGGCAGACACTAATAATACCAATGCATTGAATGCAATTAACAATACGCTGAAAAATGGCATTGATGTTAATGTGGACTTTGATGATATTTTGGACTCTGTTGCCGATAATGAGGCGTCTTTAATTGTTGGTGATGTTGATTCATCGGGTGATGTTGCACTGGATGGCGTTGGGGTTGAATATACTGAATCATTAAGCGAGTCTGTCACGGTTGGTGATCCGTCTGCTGTTGCTGAATATATTTCTGTTGTTCCTGATTATTCGGCGTGTGAGCAATTTTCTGTTGATATGGGATACGTTGTTCTTGATTTGCCCTGTGAAAAAATAGAATGGTTTAAACAGTTGTTTGGTATGTTTCTCTATGTCATTACTGTTATTGCTATTATTGATATAGCATTAACCCCAGTTAATAATAAGGTTTAATAAAATGATTCCTGTCATTACTGGTATTCCGTTCCTTGCCGGTCTGATCGGTGGGCTTTTTTCTAGTGTATTTTCATTCGTAGCTAAATATTTAACCAAACGGCTTGCGGTTGTCGTTGCTGCTATTGCCGCTGCCGCTGCGGTCACGGCTGCTTTTTTGGCTGCTGTTGAGGCGGTTATTGCTACACTGACTGCGGTATCACCTGAGTATTTAACATTGGCTATACAGTTGGTTGTTCCCGATAATGCGACCACTTGTTTGTCTGCTTATTACTCTGCAAAGGCTTTGCACTGGGCGTATGGCTGGCAAGTGCGTGTGATTCAGTGGAAGTTGTTCTAATGGCTTTTTATTTTTTAACTGGCAAATTGGGATCAGGTAAAAGTCTGGTTGCAATTGCTCGAATTAGAGAAAAATTGGCTTTGGGTTGTCCGGTGGCTACCAATATAGATTTGAATTTGCTGGATTTAACAAAAAATAAATATAACAAGTCTGTTTGTGTCCGGTTGCCCGATAAGCCCAGTGTCTTTGATCTTGAATCCTTGGGTAATGGCAATACTACTTATGATGAATTAAAAAACGGCTTGATTGTTCTGGATGAGTGCGGGACTTGGTTTAATGCCAGAAATTGGAATGATAAAAGCAGAAAGCCAGTCAATGACTGGTTTTTGCATGCTAGAAAACTGGGCTGGGATGTCATTCTCATTGTTCAAGATATATCAATTATTGATTCTCAAGCGCGGGATGCATTAAGTGAATTCACCGTGTTTTGTCGTCGAATGGATAACTTTTCAATTCCGTTGATCGGTGGGCTGTATAAATTCTTGGTTGGTTCTCGGCTAAAAATGCCAAAAATTCATGTGGGCAAAGTCGTTTGTGGTCAATCAATTAGTGATCCTGTTTCGGATCGGTGGGTGTATCGGGGGCATGATTTATATTCAGCTTATGATACTAAACAAGCGTTTTTATCTGACTATCCTCACGGTGTGCATTGCGTGCTGCCGCCGTTTTATAAATTTGATCGAATTAAGGCAAAAAAAGATTGGGGGTTTATTGTGAGATTAACCAAAATTTATTTGAGGCGTTTTTCTGTGCCGGTCTCTGCTGTATACGGTGGTCTGTTCGGTATTTTCGCTGCCTATATGATGACGCTATACGTAAATAATCAATTCTTTGATGAATATAAGCGGCTTGCTGAAACCATCAAAAAAGCGGAACAGGTTCAGCAAATGCAAGAACAAGAACAATCGGGATTGACGGGTGTAATGCCTGCCGCTGCATTGGTCTTGCCCTTGCCTGAATTCAGTCGTTATCAAATTGTGGGGTATTCACAAGTGAATGAGGCGCGTGCCTATGACTTGGCGTTACGTGGGCAAAGCAAGCAACCTGTGGGCGGCGCTGAGGGGGATTCTGGCGCACTGGATATTCAGACGTTATCAACGGCTGAGATAGCAGGTTCGTTTGATGTGCAGCCTGTCAGTCCTTGTCATGTTCGCATTTCCAATGGGCCGGACTATGCAGATGTTTTTTGCTTTTAGCTGCTGCCGGCCGCCATGGGCGGGGCGCTTGCGGTTTGGTCATGGCGGCCGGCAGCAGGTACGCGCCTGTAACACGTACTTATAAAACCATATTACGAAGCACAATATTACACAGTGATACATGAGGCATAAAAATGAACTGTTCATCTCAAGTATTGAAAGCAAAAATGTTTGGCCGTTTTGGTGGTCGTTTTTTTCAGTCTGAACATACCAGTTATGACCTTCGTCCTTTGCAGTTCCTGCATTCTGGTGTGGACACTCTCAAGCAACTGTTTAGCTGCAATCTTCGTTCAGACGTGCTCATGCAACTGGAAACCCACTTTGATCATCATTCGTCCGACCTGATCAATATTGATGGTTATGATTTCATCCTGGGGCGTTCTGGCCGTGCCAGTGGCTATAAGTATGTTTTGAAAAATCTGGAAGCGGGTTTTGTGGTGTTGGTTAAGTCCCATTACTGTGAAGGTGATCAGAATGGTTCTCACCTGAAAATTGAGGTGACTCCACAAAAGCTGTATGAAACCTCTCCAGATGACCTGACGGCAGAGTTGCACCAACTGGCCTACGTGTTTGCAACCAATGTTAAGGCAACGGGTGTGGCGGCTCATATTTGTGTGGATGTTCATGGTCTTGAACTGCCTGAAGACTTTGAACGGCGTGTGCAAACCAGTGCAAGGCGGCAATTCAAAGTGAATGGTATCAGTGAAGCTACTTTTAATGCGTCGGCTATGTCGTTGGTCTACGGTCGAACAGATACCTATACGTTCGGCAGTCAGGGCGCTATACAAATGTGCTTGTATAACAAGACGTTAGAGGTTGAAAGTTCAGATAAAAGTCATTTTTGGCATAACGTTTGGGGGGCTGTGCCAGACGTTGATGATTATGAAAAACCGGCCTTTCGTCCCGGGGATACAGTCCACCGTTTAGAGTTTCGCTTTCATCATACGGTCATTGAACAGTTTGAACGCCATTTGCAGGCTGAAGGCAAAGCGGATTCTGTTCGGACTTATGCTGACCTGGCTCCTCATCTGTCCGGCTTGTGGTTGTATGCCCTGAACAATTTCAGGTTGATGGAAGATAAAGGTTATATCCATCCGCTCTGGCAAGTCCTGGCAGAAGATGTGCGGTTTTTTCACACTGAGCCATTGTTTTGCTACAAACGAGAATACAAAAAGGCTGACGTGGTTGTGGGTCGTCGTCATGTGGCGCACTACCTGGGCAATTACATCAAGTTAGCGGCTCGTAAAAATTTAAAGCCTGAATTGGTGGCTCATAAAATCCTGAATGATGCGATTGAACAGGACTTGTGCGATTACTTTAATGTGAAGCGATACGGTGACGGAGACTTGTTGCCGGTCGTGTTGCATGAGTTTGTCACCACCAGAATGATGCAACACCGAATGAATGGTGTGGGTGTATGACGGTTAGAAAGCATCGTGATGGCTGGATGGTTGATGTTACGGTTAAAAATCAGCGACATAGGGAACACGGTTTTAAAACTCGCACGCAAGCAAAACGGCGTGAAGACATTATCAGGTCAAGCGGTGGTATTGCCGGGCGTCATGTCTTGCTGGTTGAATTTGTTGATAAGTGGCAAACCTTGCATGGTGTGCACCTGCGTGATCGGTACCGGTATTCTCGTACTCGTGCCATTGCTGAGCGGATAGGTGGCTTTGTTCATAACTTTACGGCGGCTGATTTTGCCGATTATCGAATTGAACGCCTGAAAACGGCTTCTGTGTGTACCGTGAATCATGAGACGCGTTACTTTCGTGCGTTGTTCAATGAGATGAAACGTTTGGGCCATTACTATGATGAAAATCCAATGGCTGGCATCCGCGTGATTCCTGAGATGGAAACAGAATTAAGCTACCTGACCATTCCACAAATTAATCAGCTTATTCCTTTGTTGGATCGTTCACGTAATCCGCATGTGGGGATTGTTGCTCGTGTGTGCCTGGCAACGGGGGCAAGGTGGGCTGAAGCGAATGGACTTACTGAAAACGATTTGATTGATCGGCCGTCGGGTTGCTTGGTTCGGTTTACGCGTACCAAGAACGGCAGAACGCGGTATGTGCCTGTTGATCGGTCATTGATGGATCAGATCAGAGAGAAAGGGGATGCCGGCGGTGCGTTGTTTTTGCCTGCTCGTGATGCGTTCAGGTCGGTTGTTGCGCGGTCGGGTTTTGAGATGCCAAAGGGTCAGATGACGCATATATTACGCCATTCGTTTGCGAGTCACTTTATGATGAACGGCGGGGATATTCTGACACTGCAAAAGGTGCTGGGGCATTCTGACCTGAAGCTGACCATGCGTTATGCGCATTTGAGTCCGGATCATTTGTCGTCTGTGGTGCTTTTGAATCCGCTGGTCAGTATGACGGCAACATAGCGGCAACAAAATAAAAAAGGTTAGCAAGTATTAACCTGCTAACCTTTGGAATTAGTGGTAGCTATGGACGGACTTGAACCATCGACCCCAGCATTATGAATGCTGTGCTCTAACCAACTGAGCTACATAGCCACTGCACTCTTGATGCGATCCAACAGATGGAGGCGCTGTCTCGATCAAGTGGCGCGTATTATGCCAGTGTAATATTTTCTGTCAAATATTTATTTGCGATTTATTTCAACGGTTTAGCCTGGAGTGGGTGTTCATTGGTGATGGCCCGGTCTGGTGCAATTTGAGCAAGAGTAGGGGTTTTCAGGCTGGACAGGCTTCCTTGGCTGTGGGAGGCTTCGCAACCGTAATAAATACTCGTTTTTTATGAGCAAGTGTTTGGCTATTCTGGTTTGTCTGGCGATATCGTCAGTCTTGTTCTGGCGGCGGCGTGTGATCGATGAATGTCGGTAGGTTCATGTGGCCTCTGCAATATCAGAAACGACGTCTGGCAGTTCTTGTAATCAGCGCGGCTGGGTATCTTTACAGTGGTTCGATTATGCAATAATTGAAACTTTTCGATTGTATGGTTGCCAGTCCAGCATTCATTTCAATAAACGTGAGAGACAAGCATGAGTTTTATTAAATCAGTACCTGTCGTATTGGCGGGTACTCTGTTGTTGGCCGCATGTGGTCAGGAGGAAGTTGTGAAATTGGAAAACCACATTGACCAGGCAAGTTATGGCGTGGGTCTGAATATTGGTCGCCAGTTGTCTCAGGAAGATGTTGAAATGAACGCCGAGGCCATTGCAGCAGGTATCAAGGATGCGCTGTCAGAAGCGGATCAGCGTATTCCTGATGAAGTGATTCAGGGTGCTTTTGAAAAAATCCGTGAAGAGCAAATGCGCAAACAAGAAGCTCTGGGTGATGCGGTTGCCAAGGCAGGAGAAGAATTCCTGGCTGAGAACGCTGCCAAAGAGGGTGTAACTGTCACCGACAGCGGCTTGCAGTATGAAGTGATGACTGCTGTTGATGGTGATGCAGCACAACCGACTGCAGCGGATACCGTCAGTGTTCATTATCACGGTACCCTGATTGACGGTACTGTGTTCGACAGCTCTGTTGAGCGTGGCGAGCCTGTTCAATTCCCGCTGGGTAATGTTATTCCGGGTTGGACTGAAGGCGTACAGTTGATGAAAGTGGGTGAAAAATTCAAATTCTTCATTCCTGCTGAATTGGCTTACGGCGCACGTAGCCCAAGCCCTAAAATACCAGCCAACTCTGCACTGGTATTTGAAGTTGAATTGCTGGAAATTGTTGCTGAGTAATCAGCAGTCAGTCAAAAAAGTCGCTTCTGGCGGCTTTTTTTATGCCTGTTTTTTGAGTATCAGGAGAGTTGGTTGTCTTCCAGCATTATTTCTTCGACTGGTTCTGGTTCCGGCAGAGAGATATAGCCTTTCAGATCGGACAGCGTCTGTTTGGCCCTGCGTTTGAGTAATTCATCACTGGTGAACTGGTGGCCACAGTGTCGGCAAGTCAGCTGCTGACTGTTGATCAGGCTGTGGAGGGTATGAGCGGTATTGGCACCACACTCGTGGCAAGGGACGGGATATTGTACAGATCGGGCCAGACGAGTCATGTTTTGCCACCGCGCTATCGCATTAAAATTATTGGAATGTGGCGTTGTAGGCTAATAGAAAAGTATGAAGATAAGAAGGCTCATTTGTTGTATCTGGCACTTTAAAGTGTAAAGGATTGCATAATGCAGATATGAGCTGTATTTGACCAACCAGGAGAACCCTGAAAAAGTTGGTCGGGGTAGAGAGATTCGAACTCCCGACATCCTGGTCCCAAACCAGGCGCGCTACCAGACTGCGCTATACCCCGAAGTGTTAATTGGCTCCCCGAGCTGGACTTGAACCAGCGACCAATAGATTAACAGTCTACTGCTCTACCAACTGAGCTATCGGGGAACTTCTCAACAGCGAGACGTATAATACGGATGGGTTATGTTGCTGTCAATGCCATTTTTGAAATTAGTTTCGCTGAGCTATCAAGGCATGACTGGCTCGTGCGTTTTCAGTTGTTCCCGGCGGAGCCGAAGCTCGCCGGGACAACGGGTCGGTCTTAGTCTTTCAGGAATACATTCTGATAGACGTAGTTGGTTGCTTCAACAAAACCATCGATGCTGCCACAGTCAAAGCGGCGGCCACGGAATTTGTAGGCGATAACCTTGCCTTCCTGGGCCTGTTTCAACAGGGCGTCGGTGATCTGGATTTCGCCATTGATACCACTGCCAGTCTCTTCAATTTTAGGGAAGATGTCTGGAGTAAGAATATAGCGGCCAATGATTGCCAGGTTGCTTGGTGCTTCTTCCTTGGCTGGTTTTTCAACCATGTTGCTGACGCGGTAAACACCAGGCTCGATTTCTTCACCGGCAATGACGCCATATTTGTGAATGGTTTCTTCTGGCACTTCCTGGACTGCGACAACAGAGCAGCCATATTTTTCATGAATCTTGACCATTTGAGCCAACACGCCTTCATCGCCTTCGTCGGCGATACAGAGGTCGTCTGCCAGTACAACACCAAAGGCTTCGTTACCCATCAGGTATTGACCGGTCAGGATGGCGTGACCCAGACCTTTCATTTCATTCTGGCGGGTATAAGCAAAATCATTTTCATTCATCAGATTGCGAATTGATGAAATCAGGGCTTCTTTGCTGGTGCCCTGGATTTCATGCTCGAGTTCATAGCTGATATCAAAGTGATCAGCGATTGCCCGCTTGCCACGACCAGTGATAAATCCCATGAAATGCATACCAGCTTCGCTTGCTTCTTCTGCGCCGTACTGCACTAGGGGTTTGTTAACAATAGGCAGCATTTCCTTAGGCATGGCTTTGGTAGCCGGAAGAAAGCGGGTACCGTAGCCGGCGACTGGGAATAAACACTTGCGAACCATATTCGATCCTTCTTATTAGCAATTAAACAAAAATTTCCGTGAACACTAGAGCGGGTATATGTCATTTGTGCGACATATCACAGATGTTCCACTGATCATGTCCCAAAGGTAACCAATTGTAAACGATATGTCTGTCGGGATAACCTTGGCATTGATCTGATGTGTCACGGTTTGCAGTGGAGAGGCGGGATGCAGATGCCATGCCTGATTGCAGGCGTTGTGAATATATCGGCACGATTGGCAACGAATAAGTCTTGATAGTGAATCGACCGAAGTGGTCATTTCCGGCAGGTATTTCATGCTTGGTTGCCGCATTGCAATCAACTTGTGGCACTCTGCTTATATGTTTGGTGCAGCCGCTGCTTTTTCTGATTATCAGCTGAAGCGGCTGTGATTCTGGTTTTCATTGGACAGACAGAGCTTGGAGGATATATGCAGATCAGCGCACCGTTTGAATTGGTACTTTTTGGGGGCATGGGCGATCTGGCCCAACGCAAGCTGTTGCCAGCGCTCTACCTGTTGCAACGGGATGGTCGCTTGCCTGAAGGTAAAATCATCTCGGTAAGTCGCCGGGATATTACTCACGATGATTACGTTGAGCAGGTCCGTAAGGCGGTGACAACACATGTCGCCAAGGAATACCTCGAAGAAGCCGTCTGGCATGACTTTGCCAGCAAGCTGCTGTGTGTCAGCCTGGATGCAACCGATCCGTCGTCCTATCAGGTACTGAATGACGTACTGGTTCAGGGCAGCGCTAACCGGGTATTTTATCTGGCCACTGGATCGGCCTTGTTCACCCCGATCTGTAAAGGACTGCAGCAAAACAACTTGCTTGAGTCGTGCACCAATGTGGTGCTTGAAAAACCGATCGGGCACGATCTTGAATCGGCGCTGGCAATCAATCGTGCAGTGGCCGAATACGTCGATGAATCACATATTTATCGGATTGATCACTATCTGGGCAAAGAAACCGTACAAAATCTGCTGGTTTTGCGGTTCGCCAACTCACTGTTTGAATCCCAGTGGAACCATCAGTATATCGATCATATTGAAATCACGATCGCAGAGACAATCGGGGTGGAAAAACGGGCCGAGTTCTACGAGCAAGTCGGAGCCATGCGCGACATGTTCCAGAATCATTTGCTGCAGCTGCTGTGTATTGTGGCGATGGAACCGCCGTCAAAACTGGAAACCGACGCGGTTCGTGATGAAAAAGTCAAAGTGCTCAAGGCTCTCCGGCCAATTGTTGGAGAGGCCATCAATCGTAATGTCGTGCGTGGTCAGTACGACGCAGGTGTTGCGGATGGCCAGCCCGTACCGCCTTATCGCGCCGAGCCGGGTGTTCAGCAAAAAAGTAATACTGAAACCTTTATCGCTGCCAAGGTCGAAATTGATAACTGGCGTTGGGCGGGCGTGCCGTTTTATTTACGTTCCGGCAAACGATTGGCGGAGCGGGCCTGTGAAATTGTTGTCAGTTTCAAGGAAATCCCGCACTCTATTTTTCCGTTACAGCACAAGAGCACCATGGCAAACAAACTGGTGTTCCGCTTGCAGCCGGATGAAGGTGTCCGGTTGATGTTGTGTGAGAAACGGGTCGGGCCGGGTATGAGTGTACGGCCAATGAACCTGAGTCTGAATCCGGCAAACCACCGTAAAACCCGGGTTCCCGAAGCCTACGAACGTCTGTTGTTTGATGCCTTGAGTGGTAACGCGACCCTGTTTTTACGGGATGATGAACTGCAAGAAGCCTGGCGCTGGGTAGATCCTATTATTCAGCATTGGCAAGAAGTGGATCTGCGCCCTGAGCCCTATACATCGGGCACCTGGGGACCGGCGGCATCGACCTTGCTGCTGGCCAGGGATGGACGCTTGTGGATCGAAAACAGCTAGGAGTGCATGTATGAGCGACAATCGATTTGACTCCGCCAGTATTCTGGCAAAACAGTTAGCCGATGCGGTCAGTCTCTGCCTGAAAGAGCGGGTTGCGCAAAAAGGCAGAGCCTGTCTGGCCGTGAGTGGTGGTAACACCCCGAAAGCCTTTTTTGAAGAACTGGGCAAGCGGGCGTTGCCCTGGTCCCAGATTCTGGTGACATTGGTGGATGAACGCTGGGTTGATGAAAGTGATCCGTCCAGCAATGCCGGCCTGGTCAAGGCGCATTTACTGCAAGGCCCGGCTGCTGCCGCGTATTTTTTACCCCTGAAAAATGCAGCCCTGACGCCGACTGCCGGTTTTATGGACTGTGAAAACAGCCTGCATGAGCAAATTTCGCGGCTGGATGTAGCGGTACTGGGGATGGGAACCGATGGTCATACGGCATCCTGGTTTCCACAGTCAGCCGCATTGGAGCGATGCCTTGATGAAGGTGGTTCAGCCTGGAGCTCACCAGTCGTTGATGCTGAGCTGGCACTGCCCCGAATGACCCTGACCTGGGCGATGTTAAGCCAGTGTCAGAATATATTCTTACACTTTGAAGGGGCGGAAAAACAGGCTGTCTTCGAGGCTGCCTGTGATCCTGGCCAGCAGCAAAATATTGCCGCCATGCCGGTTCGTACCTTGTTATATCAGTCTCAAGTGCCGCTGAGTATATTTCGAACGCCTTGAAAGGAAGAGGCGGCCGGGATTTTTTGAGGGGTGCAGGAGTGATTGTCTTTTCTCTCTGTATCTTTTTCCTCTCTTGGCTGGCTTCCGCCCCGCTCGTGCCATTACGGCATAAAAATGGCAGTGAATTCAGTCTATTGCGACAGTTAACCAGGAAAGTATATGTCAAATGACCTGATCACCAGGCTTACCAGACGTCTCCAGAAGATCTATCTCGATGCCACTGTAGCAGCCGACACCGCGGCTGATCTGGAGCGTTTGTGCCTCAAGTTTCTGGAAGGCCGCAAGAGCCAGCCGGGAGAAATGACCAATGGACAACGCTGGAGCCAGGAAGACGTTATCCTGATCACTTACGGCAACAGCATCCAGCAGGCGGGGGAGGTGCCATTCCAGACTCTCAGCCGTTTTCTCAAGGACAATGTGGCAGACACCTTGAATGCGGTACACCTGCTACCATTTTCGCCCTACAGTTCGGATGATGGTTTTTCCGTGATCGATTACCGTCAGGTCAACCCTGACTGGGGCAACTGGGAAGATGTTGCCAGTATCGCTGAAAACTTCGATCTGATGGCTGACCTGGTGGTGAACCATTGTTCGCGAGAGAGTTTGTGGTTTATCGATTATGTCGCTAACTGCGAACCTTACAGTGACTATTTTATCGAGGTCGAAATCGGTACCGATGTGTCCGGGGTAACACGACCACGTAATACACCCTTGCTGACGCCGGTACATACCCACCGGGGTGTTCGCCATGTCTGGGCGACCTTCAGTGAAGATCAGATTGATCTCAACTACGCCAACCCCAAAGTGCTGGTTGAGATGATGAACATCATGCTGTTTTACGTCGAGCAGGGTGCCCGTTTTGTACGGCTGGATGCCATTGCCTACTTGTGGAAACAGCTGGGTACCAACTGCATCCATTTGCCGCAGACCCATGAAGTCGTCAAGTTGATGCACGATATCGTCGAAGCAGTAGCCCCTGAAGTGGTACTGATAACCGAAACCAATGTGCCGGTTGCCGAAAACCTCAGTTATTTTGGTGACTCGGATGAAGCGCATATGGTGTATCAGTTTGGCTTGCCGCCGTTGGTCTTACACGCGCTGAATCGGGGGAAATCTGACTATCTGGCTGATTGGGCCAGCAAGATTCCACCGCTGCCGGAAGGCTGCACCTATCTTAATTTTACTGCCTCCCATGACGGGATTGGCGTGCGTCCGGTAGAGGGCATCCTGCCGGCTCATGAAGTTGAAAACCTGATTGAATGCATGCACAAATTTGGTGGTTTCGTCAGTATGAAAGCGAATCCGGACGGCACGGAAAGCCCCTACGAAATCAATATTGCCCTGTTTGATGCCTGCATGGGAACCCGTCGTGGCCCGGATCACTTCCAGGTGCCACGTTTCCTGTGTTCCCAGGCCATCATGCTGGCGATGCAGGGGATTCCTGCGGTGTATATTCACAGCCTGACCGCCAGTCCAAATGATCTGGCCCACGTGGAGCAAACCGGCCGTACGCGCTCGATCAACCGCCGTATCTGGAATTGTGAAGAGCTGGAAACGCTGCTGAACAATCCGGTAACCCCCCAGGCCGAGATCTTTAATCGGTTACGGCAGATGATCCGGATACGTCGACGTCAGCCAGCGTTCCACCCTGACGCCCGTCAGGAGGTGATTCGTATCAACTCTGACCTGTTTATTATTAAACGCAGCTGTGGTGACCGCGGCCAGACCGTTTTTGCTATCTCCAACGTCACGGAGCGCAAAATGGCGTTGCCACTGGCGAGTCTGGGGTTCCTGGTATTGGGTATGACAGATTTGCTGGAAGAGGAGGCCGGACCACTAGGAGATACTCTGACTCTGAAGCCGTATCAGACCGTGTGGCTCACCAGTTGAAGCAAGCGTCGCTGGTGAGTGGTTGACTCACCAGCGACGTCGTGTTGTCAGGACTGGATATTATCTTCCTCAACGGCTTCGTAAAGACGATCGAGAATATCCGGGATGGCGGAAATAACGCGATTCCAGCTTGGGATAAACGGAGTTTCCATTGGGTTTTCGAGGAAATAATCACCGGCAGACATAATATTCTCTGCAAACAGTTCGACCGCGGCCTCTTCCTGGTGGCGGTCCAGTGTCAAACCGTTCATCAGAGCATCGTTGTAGTAGGTTTCAACAAAATCCAGTGCGACCCGGAAATAGGTTGCCTTGATGGTGCGGAAGGTTTCGTTGGTGAAAACCTCGCCCTGGGTGGCCAGTTTGCGGAAGATAGCCTTGCAGATATCGGTACTCATTTTGGAGAGGCCCAGCGCTGAATCTTCTGCTGACAGTGGTTGATGCTTGTGATCATAATTGTCACAAATATCCACCTGGCAGAGACGATTGGTGCTGTAATTGCGGTTCATCTCAGACAGCACACCAATTTCCAGCCCCCAGTCGGTCGGAATCCGAAGGTCATTCAGGACGTCGGCGCGCATCGAAAATTCACCCGACAATGGGTAGCGAAAGCTGTCGAGAAAATCGAGATATTCCTTTTGCCCCAGCACTTTTTTCAGCGCTCGAATCAGTGGCGTGACCAGCAGTCGGCTGACACGGCCATTCATCTTGTTGTCTGCAATACGGGCGTAATAACCTTTGGCAAATTCGTAGTTGAAAGCCGGGTTGGCGACCGGATAAATCAGTCGGGCCAGTAAGCTGCGATCGTAGGTGACGATGTCGCAATCATGCAGGGCAACGGCTTCTGCCCGACCGGATGCCAGTACATAGCCATAGCAATACCAGACGTTGCGACCCTTGCCCATTTCCTTGGGAGCCAGGCCTTTTTCTTCCAGTAAGGAATTGATTTTGCGCAGCCGTGGACCATCATTCCAGAGCACGCGATGATGTTGCGGCAACCGGGAAAACTCATCTTTGGCGTGTTGGTATTCAGACTCATCAGCCTGATCGAGACCAATAACAATCTCGTTGAGATAAGGGACTTCACTGATTTCGTCAATGATATGGCCAAGAGCTGGGCCTTGAAGTTCAGAGTAAAGCGAAGGCAGTACCAGGGACATCGGACGTACGCGGGAAAAGCTCAGCAGTTCTTTTTCCATTTCTTCCAGTGGACGATCAACCAAGTTGTGCAGGGTGGTGATTGTTCCATTCTGGTAAAAGTCAGCCATGACCAGGCTCCTTATGATAATTGTTCTAATAATGTGAGTATTTCAGTATTCCAGCCCGCTGGCCCTTTGTGGGCCGCCGTTCTGGCGGAGGGATGCTGCAGTGTCAGGGTCTGGTTTTCGCCCGGAATAACGATCGGATAATCGGCAGCTTCCAGCATGGCGCGATCATTTTCGCCGTCGCCCAGCGCGGCAACCTGTGGCGTGAGCTGCCATTGGTGTTGGTAATACTGACGGAAAAAATCCAGCCCGCTGGCTTTGTTGGTGGTACCCATGACGTGGTAAAAACGGCCACCTTTGGTGAGTGTCAGCTGATACTCAGCCAGCCGCTGGCGGAAGCGTTCGAGAGCTTCGTCGCTGTCGTGCCAGAGCAGTGGCTCAGAGGCTTGCCGTTTTTTGGCCAGCCAGGCGTTGTCTTGCGACAATCCGGTCATGGCCGCCACTTCCGTGGCCGGCATATCGTTAAACCCGCGAAAATGAAAACCTTCGTGCTGCAGTTGATGCAGGGCTTTGAGGATATCGACATAGCTGACACCAAGCACTTCGCTGTTAAAGCCTGTGGCATCGGGTTTGGGGATATGGATAACGCTGCCGTTTTCACAGACAAACGGATAACGGTTGTCCAGTTCGTGGCGCAAGCCACTGACTTCGTCACAGGTTTTGCTGGTATTAAACAGCACAGGAATATGCAGGGCCCGCAGGCGTTTCAGTGCAGGCAGGGCTGCATTGGCACTGTAGTTGTGGTGATCGAGCAGGGTTCCATCAAGATCGGTCATCACGACCAGAGGTACCGTCGGAATGTCGCATTGGCTGGTATTGCTTGACATGACGCGCTCCCGGCAATAGTAATCAATGGATGTGGTTAACGGCGTGCTGGTTGTTCAGTTCCAGTACCAGATCAGCATGCCCAGGCAAATCACGCAAGGCATTTTCGGTCAAACGCTGATAATGCTGGATAAATCGTACCAGTCCAGCGTGATCAAGTCCCCGATCGTGTTGTCCTTTGGCGTGCTTGCGGTTTTCAACTTCCTGCTGGCCGCGCCAGTTCAGTACGGCTTGCATGCCGGGGACTTTCAGCATGACCAGACGATCCATCATGGCAAACCAGTCGGCGTAGTCCTCGGCCAGGCGCTGGTTGACCCAGCGGCGCCATTGGCCGTCGGTGTCTTCCGTTGCTTCGAGCTGGTTGGCGGGTTCATCCAGCTGGCTGTCCTCGACGGCATGACAACCAACACACCAGCCTTCAAACAGAATCAGGTCAACAGGGCCAACAATCTGGTGCCAATCGGATGCTGGCAAACGATCGTCCGAAACCTTGTCGAAGGCTGGAATGGTCAGACACTGGCCAGGCTCCAGTTGTTTCAGATCGGTAAACAACTGGCGACCCAGGGTGGCATCGTGAGTGCCGGGAACCCCCCGTGTGGCCAGTAATGGGTGCACTGACTGGCCTAATTGCTGACGCTGATCATGACCGAGGTAAAGGTCGTCAATGGAGACGATGACACAGTTCCAGCCCAGCGCGGCTTTGTATAAGCTGGCCAGGGCCTGGCTCAGGGTCGATTTGCCGGAGCCCTGGCCACCATGAATGCCGATGACCGGAACACCACCCAGTTCATTTTTTTGCTGCGCCACCCAGGTGGCGACGGGTAGCCAAACATCAGGCCATTGTTTCAGCCAGGGCTCTGGTAACGACTTTAACGCGGAATAATTACTGGCGAAGGTGGTGCGGAGGTGTTCATCAAGAGGTCGTGTTCCGGGCCAGAGTGTGGTGGTCATGATAGTCCTCGCAAGTCGGTCATGCGCTGCTGAAGCCGCGTATTAAGGTTGGCCTCTATCGCGGGTTTATGCTGATATATCAGAGGCTTGCTGTATGCTTTGTAGCAGAGACCGTGCCAGACTATATGTCAAACTGGCCAATGTATGAACTTTGGTTCCAGTTGATAGTAAAGCCCCGTACTGACCGATGGTCAGCGTGACATCTTGCTGGCGGGGCGGGAGTGGGTCGGTTGGCGGCCTCACTATTTCAGAAAGTATTGTAATTTATTGGTGCATAATGCGCTCTTTTTTGGTGCTTGTGTTTTTTGTTGGTGCAAACCACTTGATTCAGCGGTTATCGCTGTAGTGGGAATTCAGGAGAACGTCATGGCTGGCCGTGTTGCTTATCAAGGGACTGCGGGTGCCTATTCTCACCTTGCGTGCAGCCGGGTATTTCCGGATTGGGAAGCGGTTGCTTGTGAAGATTTCCAGGCCGCGCTGGAGCTGGTCAGTGCTGGTCAGGTTGACCGGGCAATGATCCCGCTGGAAAACTCGACTGCAGGTCGGGTTGAGGAAATCTATCGAATTATTCCGCGCACGCGCTTGTGCGCAATTACCGAGCATTTTGAGCCGGTCAATCACTGTTTGCTGGCATTACCAGGGGTGCAGCTTATGGATATTGAGTCGGTGGCTTCGCATCCCCAGGCGCTGGCTCAGTGTCATCAGCGTATTGTGAATCTGGGGATGAAAGCGGTGCCGACCATGGACACCGCCCAGGAAGCCGAGGATCTCTCAGCCAGTGGTGATCGCCATCGAGGGGCAATTGCATCGGCCTTGGCGGCTGATTTGTATGGCCTGGAAGTGGTGCATGAAAACTTTCAGGATGTGATGGGTAATACCACTCGTTTTCTGGTGTTTGCCCGGGAACATCAGCACGAAATACGACAGCCGGATATCACCTATATCACCAGTGTGTTATTTACCGTCCGTAATATTCCAGCGTCGCTTTACAAGGCATTAGGCGGATTCGCCACCAACAGTATTAACCTGTTGCGGCTGGAAAGTTATATGGATGGCGCCAGCATGGAAGCCAGTCTATTTCATGCCGATATCCTTGGACATCCTCAGGAGGCCAATATGCAATTGGCTTTGAATGAGCTGGAATATTTTGCCCGGGATATTCGTATTTTTGGTATTTATCCATCCCATGCTTATCGCGATCAGCTGTTTGCCGGTCAGCGTTAGGGGGCATCTATTTAATCCGGTGCTCACTCTGGGCTACCGGATGGTTTCGAATCACGAAGCTGACTTGCAGGCCTGACGGGTCAAGTCAAAAGTCGGCGACACCGAGTCGAGATCATCCGGCAGCCCCCGAAGGGCGCGGGTTGCCGCCGTCCAGTGCGGTGTTGACGAATTTGAAAAGGACTCGTCATTTCGCTGCATTCGTCGCCTTGCCCTGAACAACGGCAACACTCGCGCAGAGCCGTGCAGGATTAAATGGATGCCCCCGTTAGCATGGGTCTGACTGGATCAGTGTTGCTGCTAGTCATGGAGCCACTGAGGCCCGTTGCGGAAAGTCCGGATTGATTTCCAGTATCAGTGCCTGTAGTGGCTCGAGTAATAACGAACCGTCCCGGTATGCCGGGGCAGCGGATGCATGGCTGTTGGCGAGGCAGCGCATAACAGCATGATGGTGCAGGTTAACTGGCTGTGGCTGGCTGGAAAAGTTCAGCAATACCAGTAAACGGTGTGGCTGTTCACAACGCTCGTAGGCAAGCACTTCGTCAGGACTGCCAATAAGTTTGAGTTTGCCCCGGTACAAGGCCGGAGTGCGTTTGCGCAGCCATATCAAGTGTCGATACCAGCTCAGCAGGCTGTCGGGGTCATGGCTTTGGTCGGTGACACTTGTACCCTCAATCGCCCTTTCTGGTAACCAGCTGGCCGCGCTGGAAAAGGTATTGGGTATTTGCCACATCATTGGCCGCCGGCAACCGTCGCGGCCAGGGTGAAAGGGCCAGTAACGTTTGCCCACCGGATCTTGTCGCTGGGGCAGGGAAACCGGTTGTTCCGGCATGCCAATTTCTTCACCGTAATACAAAAAGGGTGTACCGCGTAGTGTCAGCAGCAGCATCGCCAGCAGACGTGCCCGTTCGAGGCTGTGCTTGTGAGGTGGTTGTTCAGCCTGGGTGCGGTCTGAGTGAGCGGCATAACGGCTGATATGGCGTTTGATATCATGGTTGCTGAGGGTGTAATTCGGCCAGTTCTCGTGCCCTAGCAAGTCGATCCACTGATGAATGACGGCACGGAATGCTCGGGCTGAAAATGGAGCCCGCAAAAAAGCCAGATTAAACGCCAAGTGCAGTTCATCACCATTGCCGCAGTAGCTGGCGGGCAGGCTGGCATCATCTGAATCGGCGATAAATATTTCTCCGACCATCATGCGGTCCGGGTACTGATCAACCCACGAGCGCATCTGTTTGAGCAGCTCGTGCATTTCTGGCTGGTCCCGGTCGTGAATATGTCTCTGACGGTCGTAAGGCCGTGCCGGTTTGAGCCAATCTGTCGGGTTGTTCTGCAGGTCTCTGGCCTTGTAAAAAAGATTGACCACATCGAGACGAAAACCATCGACGCCGCGGGCCAGCCAGAATTCCATCACGGCTTGTATCGCTTGCTGTACCTCAGGGTGACGCCAGTTCAAGTCTGGTTGTTGGGGCAAGAACGAATGAAAATACCAGGCTTTTCTGACGGGATGCCAGCTCCAGCCAGAACCACCAAAGCATGCCTGCCAATTATTCGGACGGGTGTTACCATCGTGCCAGAGATACCAGTCGGCCTTGCTGGATCCAGGTTGGCAGCTATCGATAAACCAGGGGTGTTGATCCGATGTGTGGTTGGCGACCAGATCCAGAATAATACGAATATCACGCTGATGGGCCTGTTGCAGCAGCTGGTCAAAATCGGCCAGGGTACCAAATACCGGGTCAATAGCCTGGTAATCACAGATGTCGTAGCCAAGATCCAGCATCGGTGACGGGTAGACAGGTGAGAGCCAGATAGCATCTATACCCAGCGAATCCGGCGTTCCGTCATTAAGGTAATCGAGGCGGCTGATCAGTCCTTGCAGGTCGCCAATACCATCATTATTTGAGTCCTGAAAACTGCGTGGATATATTTGATAAACGACTCCATGTTGCCACCAGTTCATCCTCTTGCTCCTGTCGCGAAAACCTGACGGTAGATTCCGGCCGTGACAGGGATATGACGAAC
The DNA here is from genome assembly GCF_030688925.1 of Oceanobacter sp. 3_MG-2023. Taxonomy (NCBI): domain Bacteria; kingdom Pseudomonadati; phylum Pseudomonadota; class Gammaproteobacteria; order Oceanospirillales; family Oceanospirillaceae; genus Oceanobacter; species Oceanobacter sp. 3_MG-2023. The sequence goes on along the minus strand of NZ_JAUYVX010000014.1, from coordinate 87,780 downwards.
CTGTCAACAACCGTCAGAGTGAGCAAGGGGACTGGTTTTACCGCAGCGCTGGATGGTGCCGGGGCCGATTGGTGTTGACCTGAAGGCATGGTTGGCATGGATGTCTTGCGTGGTGGACTATCTTGGGTATTATTCCAAAAAGTTAATTATAAAAGAGACGAGTGAATTATGGGCAATAATGAAACCGTCGAGCCGATTTCTGACGCCGAGCGTTTTGCACGCGCAGCGCGTTTTATCTCGGTGTTGCGACATTGTCAGGTACTGGGTATCTCTCTGGTTTCTGCGGATGCCAACGGGCTGGTCATGATGCTGCCCTATGCGCCTGAACTGGTTGGTAATCCGATCACCGGAGCCTTGCACGGCGGCAGTTTGACGACTCTGATGGATACTGCCTGTGGCACCGCGGTAGTCAACGCCTTGCCGGGATTTGAGTTGTGCCCGACGCTGGATTTGCGGGTGGATTATATGCGTTCGGCTCGCAGCGGTCAGAACCTGTTGGCTCACGCCAGTGTGCAGCGGGTCACTGCCTCGGTGGTGTTTGCCGACTGTCGGGTGGTGCAGGCCGATGATGGTGAAGTGATCGCCAAATGCAATGCAACGTTTATGCGCTTGACGCATTTGCAACCGGCCAATGCGCTGGCAACGGGTATTCAGGGAGACAACGGATGACGGATCAAACGACCACCCAGCAGGATGATTTTGCCAGCAAGGTCCAATATGCCCGCGCCAGTGGAGACTATCAATCCTTGATGAATGCGATTCCCTATGCGGCGGTTATCGGTGCCGAAGTATTGCAACAAGAGGGAGAATTATTATTTCGCTTACCCAGGAACCCGGACAATATTGGTAATCCATTATTGCCAGCCATTCACGGTGGCGTGATCGGTGGATTTATGGAGTTGGCAGCCTCGATTCAGGTGCTGATCCGTGCGGAACCCATGGGTTTGCCCAAACTGATCGACTTCTCGCTGGACTATCTACGGGCCGGGCGCGATCAGGATACCCTGGTTGATTGCCAGATCTGGCGACAAGGGGTGCGAGTGGCCAATGTGGCTATCACTGCCTGGCAAAGTGACCGGCAACAACCGATTGCCACGGCCCGGGCACATTTTCTGCTGAGTGCTTCTTTTGGCGTAGAAGGCTTGTCGCCGTCATAAATAGCGTTTAATCTGCTCGAACATTCTGTCGGGGTGCCTCATTGGAGGCTGAGATCGCAATTGCGGATCCCGTTGAACCTGATCTGGTTAGTGCCAGCGTAGGGAACAGAAAAGTCACGTATGATCCGGCATCCTTTTACTGTGATGGATGTTTGGGTTCTGCATGAAGGTATCAGTCGCCCGGCTGAACCTGATACGTGATCGGCCATGACCCGCCTCTTTTCTTTCTTGTACCGCTGCCTGCCTGATCCTTTCCATATTCAGAGAGGTATCAAGTATGGCTTCCGCCAACAATGAAACACACGACAAAACACACGGCAATACCGCCAATGCCGAGTCGCCACTGACCCAGGCGCAGCTGGATCGCTTGAGTTATCCGGCCTCACGCAAGGTCTATATTCAGGGCTCCCGGGACGATATACAGGTCGGAGTTCGGGAAATTGAGCTGACGCCTACCCAATTGAGTGATGGCAACACCGAGCATAATCCACCGGTGCGGGTTTACGATATGTCGGGCTCGTACAGTGATCCGGCGCTTGATCTGGATCTTGCCAAAGGCTTGTCCGCACTGCGGCAACCGTGGATTGACGAGCGCTCCGATACGGAAGTGCTGGCCCAGTCCAGCTCATATTTCAGCCAGACCCGCGATATGGATTTGCGTTACGAGCAGTGGCGTATGAAAACCGAACGCAAGCCACGGCGTGCCTTGCCGGGCAACAATGTCACCCAGTTGCATTATGCCAGGCAGGGGATTATCACCCCGGAAATGGAATACATTGCCATCCGTGAAAACCTCGGGCTGACCGAGCAGGCGTTAGCCGATGCGCTGACACAGCAGCATCAGGGGCAAAGCTGGGGTGCCAATATTCCTGCCTTGATTACCCCGGAATTTGTTCGTGATGAGGTTGCGCGAGGACGGGCGGTGATCCCGAATAATATCAATCACCCGGAAAGCGAGCCGATGATTATTGGCCGTAATTTCCGTACCAAGGTCAACGCCAATATTGGCAACTCGGCCGTTACCTCTTCCATTGCCGATGAAGTGGAAAAGCTGGTATGGGCAACCCATTGGGGAGCCGACACCATTATGGATTTGTCGACCGGGCAAAACATTCATGAAACCCGTGAATGGATTCTGCGTAACTCGCCGGTGCCTGTTGGTACCGTACCTCTATATCAGGCGTTAGAGAAATGCGGAGGCATCGCAGAAGACCTGACCTGGGAATTGTTCCGCGATACCTTGATCGAACAGGCTGAGCAGGGGGTGGATTATTTCACCATCCATGCCGGGGTGCGGCTGGCACATATTCCACTGACCGCCAAGCGGGTAACAGGCATCGTCAGCCGAGGTGGTTCGATTATGGCCAAGTGGTGCCTGGCACATCACCAGGAAAGCTTTCTGTACAGTCACTTCGAAGACATCTGCGACATCATGAAAGCCTACGATGTCTGTTTCTCTTTGGGGGATGGCTTGCGCCCCGGTTCGATTGCAGACGCCAACGATGAAGCCCAGTTTGCCGAATTACACACCCTGGGCGAACTGACCAAAATTGCCTGGCAGCACGATGTGCAGACCTTTATCGAAGGGCCTGGTCATGTGCCAATGCATATGATCAAGGAGAACATGGATGAGCAATTAAAGCATTGCCAGGAAGCGCCGTTTTATACCCTGGGACCGCTGACCACTGACATTGCGCCCGGTTACGACCACATTACATCCGGCATTGGCGCCGCCCTGATCGGTTGGTACGGCTGCGCCATGCTGTGTTATGTCACCCCCAAGGAACATCTGGGCTTGCCCAACAAGGAAGATGTCAAACAGGGCATGATGGCTTATCGCATCGCGGCGCATGCGGCGGATCTGGCCAAGGGACATCCCGGTGCCCAGATACACGATAACGCCATGTCCAAAGCACGGTTTGAATTTCGCTGGCAGGATCAGTTCAACCTGGCGCTGGACCCGGAGACAGCCCGGGCCTATCACGATGAAACCATGCCAAAAGAAGGCCATAAACTGGCGCATTTCTGTTCCATGTGTGGCCCCAAGTTTTGCTCCATGAAAATATCCCAGGAAGTACGAGACGCTGCTAACGCGGAACAAGCCCAGCAAGCGATGGCCGACAAGGCTGAAGAATTTCGCCAGCAAGGCAGCGAGCTTTACCATCCCGCCAGTAGCACCGATCAGATGAGCGAGGTTGACGAGGCACTGGATAATGCATAACCGCTGCGAGTATGACTGGGAGGCGTGGAAAGCCTCCGGAGCCGAAATCTGTATTGCCGGAGCTGGCTTGATCGGGAGCCTGATTGGCTGGCGACTGGCACGTCAGGGTTATCGGGTACACCTGTTTGAAGCCAGTGAGGAAGAGCCCCTCGCACCAGCAACTCCCCGGGCCGCGGCACATACCGCCGCCGCCATGGTGGCCCCCTACAGTGAGTTGCCGCTCTGTAGCCCGAATCTTTTCCGGATGGGATTGCAGTCGCTGGAACTATGGCCAACCTTGTTGCAGGCGTTGTCGGCCGACACTGGGGAAACGATCGATTTTTGCCGGGGAGGGACTCTGATGGTGGCCCATCCCGCCGATAATGGTCTGCTGGATGATATGGGGCGATGCCTTGCACGGCATCATGTTGGAGCCGAGCAGGGTATTGCCTGGCAAAATCGCCAGCAAATCGAGGCGCTGGAGCCGCACTTGTCGGAGCAATTCCGGCGCGGCCTCTGGCTGATGCCGGAAGGTCATCTGGAAAATCGCCGTCTATTGGTTTTGTTACATCGGGCCATTATTTCCGCTGGTGGAAAAATCAGTCTGAATAGTCCGGTTGATTACGTTGCTGAAGACGCGCACAGCCATTGGTATGTGAACCAACAGGCTTATCCGGCAGTGTTATGGATTGATTGCTGTGGTGTTGGCGCCCAGCGTTGGCGGTCACAAGTGCGCGGTGTGAGGGGCGAGGTAATCTGGATTGAGGCACCGGATGTTGAAATTCAGCGGCCGGTACGATTACTGCACCCCAAATACCATCTGTATCTGGTTCCCAAGGAGCAGGGGCGCTACATCTTGGGGGCCACTGAAATTGAAAGCTCTGATCGATCTCCCGTCAGTGTGCGCTCAGCGCTGGAAATGCTCAGTGCCCTGTATGCCTTGTCACCAGCGTTGGCAGAAGCCCGCATCCTGGAGCTGGCCTCCAATTTACGCCCGGCACTGAGCCACCATGAACCTGAAATCACCCGCTCTGCCGGAACGCTGGCAGTGAATGGTTTGTACCGCCATGGGTTTTTATTGTCGCCGGCGCTTCTCGACCGTTTGCAGCAAGAGTATCAGGTACCGCTGGGGTTGATGCCGCTAGCGGCGGCCAGTCGTCAGACCAGCGCAACAGCGGAGGCCGCAGTATGAAGATATGCCTCAACGGAGAATGGTTACAAGTGAGTGTATTACGGTTGGATGAGCTGCTGCAGCAACAAGGGTTCGCTGCTGCCGCGGGCAATTTTGTGGTTGCCGTGGACCAGCGCCTGATCCATCAGGGCCAATATCATGAGCTGGCACTGGTTGATGGTATGCAGGTTGATATCTTGGGCGCAATGACAGGAGGGTGATGCATGATCGTACCAACAGTAAAACAGACGGTAACACTGGCCGAAGAGGACATTGCCGGACGATTGTGGCTGGGCAGTTCATTATACCCTTCGCCAGACCTGATGGCCGAAGCGATCACCGCTGCCAGCCCCGGCTTTGTGACGGTGGCATTACGTCGCCAGACGGCTCGCAATATTGAAGATAACGGTCACTGGGCCTTGCTGAAAGAAACGACCAGTCGGACGGGTGCCCGGTTATTACCAAACACGGCCGGGTGTTTTACTGCCAGAGAAGCGATTCTGATGGCAACGCTGGCCCGTGAATTGTTTGCCACATCCTGGATCAAGCTGGAAGTGATGGGAGATGACTATACTCTCCAGCCCGATCCGTTTGAGCTGCTGGAAGCCGCCCGCGAGCTGGTTTCCCAGGGCTTTAAGGTATTACCGTATTGCACCGAAGATCTGGTGCTGTGTCAGCGCTTACTGGATGCCGGTTGCGTTGGCATCATGCCTTGGGGGGCACCTATTGGCAGTGGCTGTGGTCTACAACATCCGGAAGGGCTGAAACGTTTGCGGCAACGTTTGCCGGAAGCCTTTATGGTGATTGATGCCGGGCTGGGGAAGCCATCCCAGGCAATGCAGGCCATGGAGCTGGGCTTTGATGCCGTGCTGCTGAATACCGCCGTGGCCCAGGCAGAGCAACCAGTGGCCATGGCTTCTGCGTTTGCTGCGGCTGTTTCCGGTGGGCGTATGGCCTACGAAGCCGGGTTAATGACCGAGCGGCCGCAAGCCAGCCCGTCAACACCGCTGCTCGGGTTGCCTTTCTGGCACCAGACAAGTTCTTAATACACAACGTTTTCAAGGAGGTAAACGACGCGTGACAACGCTTTTTTCAGAATGTTATTGCGGCACACCCAAGGCACCGTCCGAACGCGCCAGAATCTGGTCAATTACAGCGTCTGACTGTTCGGCGGGAGCGGGTATGCAGGCCGATGTGTCGATGGCACAAGCCATGGGGGTGGATTGTGCCACCCTGGTGATTGCGATCACCGCGCAAAGCAGCCGCGGCGTACAGGCGGTTGAGCCGGTGACGCAATCAATGCTGGATGCCCAATGGGTGGCATTACAGGATGATGGCTGGCCCCAGGCGGTTCGTCTGGGCTGGATTCCCCCCGACCCGGAGTTGTTCCGTTGGCTGTTACAACGGCTACAACTGCTGAAACAGCGTGGGGTTCCGATTATCTGGGACCCGGTGCTGGGGGCAACCGGAGGCGGTCTGGCCAGTTGGCATTGCCTGGATGAATACGCCGGGTTATTGAAGCTGACCGATGTGATTACGCCCAATGTAACGGAGTTATTACGGCTGACCGGTGATTCGGATATTCATCGGCAGGGGATTTTTACGGCCGCCCAGACCCTGTTGGCGGCTGGTGCCGGGGCCGTTCTGGTGACAGGTATTACGGCGCTGCAACTGGACTTGAAAAGCGATGAGGGACAGCACTGCCGTCAGGGAGAAAATATTCTGGTTGACTGGTATATCGGCCCGGACAGCGAACAGGAAGCCGCGGCGGGCATCGATATCCAGGCGCTGGACCCGGAGCAGCGACTGGCACCGTCATTTATGTTGATGCATTACCGCTTGCCCTGGTCAGCCCATGGCACCGGTTGTCATCTGGCTGCGGCTCTGGCTGCCGGACTGGCTTCCGGATTACGTCGTTATGACAGTGTGATGCTGGCGGTGGCGAATACCCTGGCCAGCCTGGCGGCGTCCAGCCAGCGTGCTTCTGGCTATCATCAGCTGCACGCCGCGGATGTGCGTCAGCTCGCCTTCGCCCAGCTGGGGCTGGAACTGTTACCGCTTACCAGCAGTGCTTCATTGACATCTGACCGGATGTTTTTTTCCCGAACCTTCCCGGCGTTACCACATAGCCTGGGACTGTATGGCCTGGTTGATAATCTGGCACATTTACGGCGGTTGCTGAAACTGGGGATCGACAGCCTGCAATGGCGGGTCAAAAACCCTGGCCCGGACTATCGTGACGAAACCTGGGAAGCCATTCGGTTATGTCGCCATGCCGGTGTGCCACTGTTTATCAATGACGACTGGCAACTGGCACTGGAACTGAAGGCCGATGGGGTACATCTGGGGCAGGAAGATTTGTTGGAAGCCGACCTGGTGGCCCTGTCCGAAGCGGGATTGATGCTGGGGATCAGTACTCATAGCGAGTGGGAAATACTTCACGCGTTGCGTTATCAGCCGTCGTATATTGCTTTTGGCCCGGTGTTCAAGCCACTTTCCAAAACACTCAAGTATCCTCCGCTGGGGTGCGATACCTTGAGCCGTTGGGTGCGACGCAGTGATGCGGTTGCCCTGACCTGTATTGGTGGTATTACCACCGAGACGATTCAGCCGGTTGCTGCCAGCGGGATTCGTTCTGCTGCTATTGTGACCGCACTGGCTGATGACGACGGACTGGAAGACCGGTTACAACAATTGCAGTGCTGGTTTCCGCCTCGAAGAGAGCGTTTTGGTGAGGGGGTAGAAACCTTGAAAATACGGAAATCACAACACCTGTCACCCCGGATCTGTACGATTTGTAAGCACTGAACTGCCTTTATATCGCCTGTTGGCATGGTATTTTCTGACACTGGCGTTGATAGATGTCTCTTTGGGCTTGAAAAGCGATGGGCTGTCCCCACCTTGTAGCCATGACATGTAGCGACCACTCGTATTGTGAGTGGTCGCCGGTTTTTTGATACAGGTAACGGAGTACACCGTGGGTGTACTGAGACAGGAGACAGGCATGACCGTAGCTAGCAAAGAAACGCTTGGTTTTAAAACCGAAGTAAAACAACTGTTGCATTTGATGATTCACTCCTTGTATTCCAACAAGGAAATTTTCCTGCGTGAATTGATTTCCAATGCGTCGGATGCTTGCGACAAATTGCGTTTTGAAGCGTTACAAAACGACGCTCTGTTTGAAGGCCAGAGTGAACTGGCGGTGCATATCGATTTTGATGCCGATGCGCGCACCCTGACCATTACCGATAACGGCATTGGTATGAACCGGGATGATGTTATCAATCATCTGGGTACCATTGCCAAATCAGGTACTGCCGAGTTTCTTGGCAACCTGACTGGTGATCAAAAACAGGATTCCCAGCTGATCGGCCAGTTTGGTGTCGGTTTCTACTCTGCCTTTATTGTGGCCGACAATGTCGTGGTGGAAACCCGTCGTGCCGGAGAAGCAGCGGACCAGGGGGTTCGGTGGGAATCCGCCGGTGAAGGCGATTTCTCGCTGGAGCCAATCGACAAGCCTGAACGCGGTACAAAAATCATCCTGCATCTGAAAGCCGATGAAGCTGAGTTTGCTGATAACTACCGTCTGCGCTCACTGATCAAAAAGTATTCTGACCATATTGCGGTACCGGTTTTCTTGCCACCAGAAATCAGTGCCGATGACGAGGCTGAAGACAGCGAAGCCAGCAAGGCACCTGAAGCGGTTAACCAGGCCAAAGCCATGTGGACCCGCTCCCGTTCAGAATTGACGGATGAAGAGTATCAGGAGTTCTACAAACACATTTCCCATGACTGGAATGAGCCACTGACCTGGATGCACAACCGGGTGGAAGGCAAACTGGATTACACCAGCCTGCTGTATATTCCCTCCAAGGCACCGTTCGACATGTGGAACCGCGACAGTGCCCGGGGCCTGAAGCTGTATGTGCAACGCGTCTTTATTATGGACGATGCCGAGCAGTTCCTGCCGCTGTACCTGCGTTTTGTAAAAGGGGTGCTGGACTCCAACGACCTGTCGCTGAACGTCTCTCGTGAGATCCTGCAACAAGACAAGCAGGTCGACAGCATGCGTTCGGCACTGGTCAAACGTATCCTCGATACCTTGACCAAACTGGCGAAAAACGACAGCGAAAAATACCAGACCTTCTGGAACGAATTTGGTGACGTATTAAAAGAAGGCCCAGCGGAAGACAATGGCAACAAGGAAAAAATTGCCGCCTTGTTCCGCTTTGCCACTTCGACCAGCGAAGGCGAAGCCCAGACCGTTAGCCTGGCGGATTATGTCGCGCGTATGCATGAAGGCCAGACAAAAATCTACTACATCACCGCCGAATCCCACGCGGCTGCCATGGGTAGCCCACACATCGAATATTTCCGCAAAAAAGGTATCGAGGTCCTGTTGCTGACCGATCGTGTGGATGAGTGGATGGTTGGTCATCTGAATGCCTTTGATGGCAAGTCATTCCAGGACATCACCAAAGGTGAACTGGACCTTGATGAACTCGCTGATGAAGATGAAAAGAAACAACAGGAAACCCTGCAGGAAAGCCATAAAAGCCTGACTGAGCGGTTGGAAAAAGTACTGCCGGATGTCAAGGATGTACGAGTCACCTCACGGTTGACCGATTCTCCCGCCTGTCTGGTGGTCGGCCAGTTTGATATGGGTGGCCATATGCGGCGCATGCTGGAAGCCGCTGGTCAGTCGATGCCAGAGCCGGAGATTACGCTGGAAATCAACCCGACGCATCCGCTGATCGAGCGTCTGGATCATGAACAGGATGAAGACCGTTTTGCTGAACTGGCTGGTCTGATCCATGCCCAGGCGCAGTTGGCCGAAGGCAGCCAGTTGAAAAATCCGGCGGAATACGTAGGTAAACTGAACAAACTGCTGCTGGATCTGATGAAGTAAAGCGCGTGCGCCACCCGTGTTGGCGGGTGGCGAACTGCTTCAAATTAGCGTCAGTTTTTGTAATCTGTGCATGTTACCGATTGCCGGGCACTGCTAATATGCCCGCACTTGTTATTTGATGCCCCGGCCGCAGTTCTGCTGGCCGGGGTTTACTGTTTTTGGGGGAATTATGAAAGGAATGACTCTGGCTGTTCGTCGGGTTATGGCTGCTTCTGCACTGTCATGCCTGGCAATGAGTGCCCAGGCGGGTGGCGCTCTGGATCTCAGTCTCGCCAATGATGCTGTCCGTATTGCTTATGATGGTACGCAGGCAAGCTCAGGCTTGCATATGAACCTGTCGGCCCTGCACGATATGGACGATGGCAATATGCTGGGTGCCGGTGTACATGTTGTCGATTTGCGCAAGCCGCACGGTAATCTGTATATCGGAGTGGGTGCCAAGGCCTTTGCTTTTGAAAGTGACCACTACGATGGTGCAGCTCTGGGTGTTGGTGGCTTTTTCCGTGCTGCCATTCCAACTCATCCGGATGTCAGTTTCGCCGCTTACGCCTATTATGCGCCTGCGGTTGTCTCTTTTGGTGATGCCGAAAACCTGATCAACAGTGATTTTCGTGCCCAGTATGCGGTGATTCCTTCCGCCCGTGTCTATGCTGGTTATCGTTATAATGGTATTCGTGTCGAACATATGGATGAACGCTACAAGTTGGGTGATGGCTGGCATTTGGGCCTGACACTGGACTTCTGATCTGTGGCCGCCATGAACTGGGTTGGACAGACCAATCAGCGCCTGTATCAATGCCGGCTGCTGCTGGAGCAATTACCTGCAGCCGCGGAGGCGAACCTGGGTCAGGCTTTGACTCAGGGGTTAAATGATGCAGCGCTGTTGCAGCTGCTGGCCGCTTATCGGTGTTATCTGAATGAGCTGGCACAGGCAGCCGGTGTGAACAGCCGAGTGGAATCGCTGCCACAATTGTTGCAGCAAACGTCTCTGGTGACGGGTGATATGCGCCAGTGGCAGGCGTTGTCCGAAGACGTGTTCAGCTGGTTTTACCGTTTTTTGCAAGCGGTGGAACAGCTGGGTTGGCCAGCGCTATCAGGCGTGGAGCCAATGTTGGCGACGCGCCTGATTACCTCGACGGCCGACGATCCGGTGTCGGGGGATGGAGAGGATGTGTCCGGTTGGCTGGCCTGCTTTCATCAGCTTATCGATGAGCAACGAGCCAATCAGCGCGAATCCTGAAATTCTGCCCTGCGTGTGTTTGTCGCACCTGTGTTAGACTGATCAGTCACTTTTTATGAGACGATATATGGCACGCTTTTTCGAGATTATTGAGCTTTCCAATGGGGATGTTGCATTACGTCGGGCCGATGAGCAAGACGGTGATGCATTAATGCGAATCCACTTTTCAGAGGATGCCAAAGCCAGCTTGAGTGAGCACCATATGGATGTTGCACGTGTGATGTTGGAAGCCGGTGTCCGTAAGGTCAGCGAGCTGTCGGGCATGGATGTGGATGATGACTTTGATGTTGAAGAACACAGCTATCCGCTGCATTAAATGCTTCGCTGGGTAATGAAAAAACGGGTAGCCTGGCTACCCGTTTTTTATGCGCGACTGTTATATGTATGTCAGAGGTTTGGGCGGACCTGTACCAGTACGACATGGCTGCCACTCTGCCGTGCCAGACTATGCAAGCGGCGACGTTCACGCTGGCTGATATTCCCTTGCCATTCAATAATCAGGTGACTATTACCACTGTTGAGAATGCGTTGGCACAACAGTTGTTGGGTATCTGCCTGGAGATCGATATGAATAACCGGTGCCTTGTCGAGATTCATATCAGCCAGTGATCGTTTGTTCAGCGTTCGGTTAGGGCTGAGCCACATCAGCCAGCGGTCACTGGCATTACAATGCGCCAGCATGGGTAATAGCTGCATCGGCTGGATCGCGCTGTCATCAGAGACAATCACTTCGGTCAGGCTGCCACAGGCGTGTGGCTTGCTTGTTATCGGGTTGATACTCGTAAACGGCAATACGGGCTGACGATCGACTGGCAAGCTGAGTTGGCGCATACAAAACCTCGTGAATGACTACTGACCGATACTGGCTGTCTTGTCTGGGCGGATTGATTAGTGATTACGGCGGATGACTCCGACATACAAACCTTCGATATTGAATTCCTGCTGACGCAAATCGACTTCGATCGGTCGGTAGGCGTCGTTTTCGGCGTGTAACAGCACCTTGTTACGATTTTTTTCCAGGCGTTTGACGGTGACTTCGTTTTCGACCCGGGCCACCACAATCTGACCGTTACGGGCGCTTTCACACTTGTGTACCGCAATCAGGTCGCCATTAAAAATCCCGACGTTTTTCATGCTGTCGCCTTGTACTTCCAGCAGATAATCGGCACTTGGCTTGAAGAAATTGGCGGGCAAGCTGCAGTATTCCTCGATATGTTCCTGGGCAAGGATCGGCTCACCGGCAGCCACGCGGCCAACGACTGGCAGGCCTTCCGGTTCCGTGCCGATAATCCGGATACCCCGGGAGGCACCGGGCATGATGGCGATTGCGCCTTTGCGTGCCAGTGCCTTGAGATGTTCTTCTGCGGCGTTGGGGGATTTGAATCCCAGTTCCTTGGCGATTTCTGCACGAGTGGGTGGAAAACCGGTTTCTTCCAGTGCGGATTTGATCAGGTTGAGTACCTGCTGCTGTCTGGCGGTGAGCTTGATCATAGGGTTTCCATATCTGTTTATCTGTACAGTAGATGTGAATATATACAGTAAAAAACACTGTGTAAACCCACAGTAGTTGATCTTTTCCGGGTTGGTTGCCTGCGAGGTTCCGGTACTGGGCTGTTTCTGATTCTCAAATTACTTTTCATTTTGCGAATCAAAAAACGTCATGCCATGGCAAAGTCAGGTATTGAGAGGCATTACGTTTTGTTATTGAGCTGATATTCAGGGTTTCTGGTGCAGGCCAGGATATTTTATAAAATATTCCGGCATCGCTGTAACCCGCATTAATAAAGGGTTTTTATGTTTCTAGGGCTGGCAAATATGGTGTTTTTGTATCGCCGGATACGCCGCTGGAAAGGGTATTTCAAAAATTGGCACAACGGCTGCAATACCCATGTAACCCCGGTTAACGACTGGCTAGAGCAGAGTAAACAAGGGGTTAACAATGAAATGCTTGAACGTTTTTACAGCCTATAAAATACCTAAAATGCAATGAGGATTACATTATGACAACTTCAATTACGGCGCATAAAACCAGACAGGGTGGTTTCGTTATGACCTCGGAGCTGGTGCTGCTGGTGACTACCATGGTGGTCGGTTTGACAGTGGGTCTGGTGACCATGCGCGATGCACTGACAGCAGAAATGGAAGACGTTGCGGAAGCCATTGGCAGCCTGGATCAGACCTACGCATTTAATGGTCTGGTGAATGGCGAAAGTACCGCCGCCGTCGAAGGGTCGGTTTATGGCGACGCGCCAGATGTGATTGCCGGGGACAATACCGAGTTTACCTTCGTCACCGCCACCGCACTGGAAGGTGGTGCAACGGCTGCCAGTCTGGGTGCCAGTTCTGCTGCTGTTGCAGGGACCTTGACTGCTCCTTGATCGCCTGATCAGGTTCTGACCAATGGGTCAGAACCTTTATTCGTTCAGTGGTTACGGAGGAATGGATCATGAAACGCAGATTAAACGGCAGTGCCATTGTTGGTTTGACGGTATTTTCTATTTCAGCGTTGCTGACCGCGGTGCTGGGATATCGCCAGATCGACAAGATGAATTACCACACGGTGCTGGTGGCTAACCAGACCTTGACCGCCGGTACCCTGGTGACTGAAAACACACTGACGATGCGCGAAATTGAAAAAACGGATCGACAGGCGCTGGATGCCAGTCTGGTGGTCGGCAAGGTGCTCAAGGTGGCTAAACAAGCGGGCATGCCTTTTTATTTTGGTGAGCTTGCGGCTCCGGATATCCCGACGTTATCGGAACGACTGGCGGATAATCGTGTTTTATATACCTTGACCGTCAGCCACGGTTCCATCCCGGTTTCGCAAATACAGTCTGCAGACCGTTTTGATGTGCTGGTCAAGAATGCCCAGGGCGTGCGTAAGGCGGCCAGTAATATTCGTATGGTCGGTTCCATGAAAGCGCTGCGGGCAAGTGCGGGTAAATCGGGCAATCATTTGTCGTATCAGGGAGATACCACGCTGGTGATTTCGATCTTGCCGGAAGAGGTGTATCCGCTGGCGGCGATCAATAATTCGGATACCGTCAGTCTGGTGCTGCATAATCCGGCGACGGCAGAGGTGGCCACCCAGGCTGTCTGGATGCCGACAGCACCGCAGAATCATACGATTGATGTTTATTCCGGGCTGACGAAAAAAACCGTCATTGTTCATCGCTAGGCCGGAGCCAGACTCCGGTTTTACTGTTTTTGCCTGAGTGGTGAGTGGGCAGCGGCATTTGTTCCTTGCCCTTGCGCTTGCCGATCAGAGTTTATCCTGTCTCTGTCTCTGTCTCTGTCTCTGTCTCTGTCTCTGTCTCTGTCTCTGTCTCTGTCTCTGTCTCTGTCTCTGTTTTTATCCTCGTTACGGTCTGTGGCGTCGAACTTTGCTGTTCGATCTTCGTGCTCCCTCCTGGGGTTGCCTCCAGCCGTTTATGCGCGACTATTCTTGTCTGTTCTTGCTCGTCCGCATATTGCGATTCGCTCTGGCTGGTTTCGCATTTTGCAATGCAATTTGAGTAATCGCTGTGCGGTTGTATTTCGATAATTATAAGTTATTGAATTTTAAGGTAAAAATTTAAAATACTAGTTGGTATGCGTCCTGCAAACACCCTCTGACTACATTCAACAGAAGGGGGTTGATGTGCCGAACTTTATTCAACAGATGATCGTGATCGGACTGGGTGTCTTGTCTGTCATTGTGCCTGTCAACGCCGCCGGTGAGACGTCTTACCCTGCTACTTACCCGGTTACGGTACCTGCAACAGGGCATCGTGAGCAGGTGTTTGCGCCACCGCATGAGCTGGATTGCCGCCGGGAAAACGGCTTTCAGGTCTGTGAAACCCGGCTGGATCAGGATGCGGTCACAACGCCGATGATTTATTGCTCGGTGCATTTACCGGATGAAGCCAGTCCGTCACAGGCAACCGCGGTGGATATCCAGCGTCTGGTTTATCTGGGTTACAACGCATTCGATACCGATAAGGCAGAAGTAAAAGCCGCAGAAGTTGAGCACCTGCTGGCCTGGGCCAAGCTTAATAAAAACCGTGATGAAGCCATTCTGATTCTGGCGACAACCGATATACGTGGTGATGAACTTTATAACCGCAAGCTGGCTTACCAGCGGGCGCTGGCGGTGTACCAGTACCTGTCGACCTTCGGCATCCGTCGCATCCAGATCAGTATTCAGGGCCGACCGCTGCGGACGGGGGATTATCACGATTATCCGCCTCAACATTCCCATTATCGCCGGATTGAACTGTATCAGGGCGGCGATTCCTGTCGTTCACTCAGACAGCCAGGAGCTATGTCATGAAATACTTTTTTTCGCTGTTGGCGACCCTGGTACTGGTGTCATTACCTGTGGTGGCCGATACCAGCAACCCACTGAATTACATTGAGCAGGCCAATGGTGAGCGCTCGGAAAAAATCGATGAATTGATGCGCTGGACACATGTTCGTTTTGTCTTTAACCGGGAATTGCGCCGCGTTGCGGTAGGGCAGGAGGCGATCGCCGAGATCGATGTACTGAATGAAAAAGAATTGCTGGTGTTGGCCAAAGACGTCGGCAAGACCAGCATGATGGTGTGGTTCGTGGATGGCAGCAGCCATGCCTATATGTTGAGTGTCACGGCCGATCTGTCGTTTCTGGAGACTGCATTAAAAAATATCGACGCCAATATTCGTATCGAAGCGGCACCGGACCGCCAGGTCTTGCTGCTCAGTGGCAGCGTGGGTTATCAGCATCAGAAAGACACCGCCGAGCGGGCGGTATCCCGTTATTTGCAGCGTCAGGGTGGGCTGGTTAACCAGGGGCTGGTGAATGATGCGCCGTTGGCCGATATCTACCAGAACTCGTTACCGCTGATCAACCTGATCCGTGTCCGTCATCAGGCGGAGAAAATTGAAGATCGTATTGGCCGTGCCCTGAAGGAAATCGGCACGGATTCCGTCAGGGTGCGGCGCATTCGGCAGCAGGCCCGTTTTAATGGCGAGGACGATACCTTGATGCTGGAGGGCGAAGTACAAACACAGGCTGAGCTGTCGCGGGTATTGGCGGTGGTGTCGCGTCTGTTTATTCGCCCGGATGAGGATGAAATCTTGCTCAACAGCCTGATTCAGATTTATGCCGACGAAGCGGGTCGTGTGGTGTCGTCGCCCCAGGGGGGCACCAATCAGGGCATTGTTCAGGCAACAACGGCCGAGCTGTCGCGGGCCAATGTACTGTCCATTGCCGGTGGCCGGGTGCTGTCGATGATCCGGGTGAAAGACATTCCCCAGTTACGGGTCTCGGTGCAGATGTATGAGGTCAGTCTCAGTCGTCTGAAAGAATGGCAGCCGGGCATTGGTCTGAGCTCCAATGCTGCCGATACGTCGACGGCACTGGGCAACGACAGTCTGGAGACCGCGCTGAATATCTTTAACGGGGCCTTGTCCGGGCAGTTGCAGATCGCCGGGCAACAGGCGTCGTTGAATGCGCTGTTTTCGATGCTGGAATCAGAAGGCATTTCCCGCACCTTGTCGAAACCAACAATCACCTTGATGTCCGGAGACACCGGTACCATTCAGGTGGGTGGGGAAGTTCCAATCCGGACGACCTACACGAACTTTGGTCAAAGTACCGATAGCAGTGCACTGGGTGACGCGCTGTTAAGCAGTACCGAGTTCAAGTCATACGGTATCGAGCTCACCGTCAGTGCGGTGATCGATGAGACCGATCATATCGCCTTGCAGCTGAACCCCAGTGTCTCCACGCCGGATACCGCGCTGTCCCAGCACATTACCGACAGTACCGGTTCGACACTGGACACCACGGCCTTTGATGTCCGCAGTATCAATACGTCGACCCGGCTGCGTGATGGCCAGCCACTGATATTGGGTGGCCTGGTATCGCGGGATCAGTCCGAGAGTAACCAGTCGTTGCCGTTTCTGTCGCAGATTCCATTCCTGGGCAAACTGTTCAGCTCCGATGTGTCCAGCTATCGCGACCGTGAACTGGTGATTGTGGTGACGCCAACCATTGTACGGGAGCCTTTGCATCAGACGGCCTTGTGGGAATTTGCCGACAGCAGTGAATTGCTGCAATGGGCAGTCAACCCCATGCCGTTGAATCGTCATTCTTCTATCTCCGGGGAGGCACGACCATGAAGCCTGCAACGCCTGTTATAACAACTCTGAAGCTGGCCTTGGTGGGATTATTGCTGACGGGGTGTGCGTCCATGTCTCCTGAGTCCCAAACCGATTATGCCCCGGAAGAAGCCCTGACCCGGCAGTTGGCTGCCTTGCAGTCATCGGAGGATTTCAGTAGCGGTTGTGTGGATCCATCAAGCCAGCGCTCGGGTGTCCGTGACTGTTTGCGCCACCTGCGTGCGCTGGATGAGCTGGTGTTGCTACACCCTTATCATGAACGTATCCGGATGGCGGCGGCGGTGATGCACTACCGCGTTGGTGATGTTAATGCTGCCCAGGAACTGCTGGATCAACTGGTCTGGCTGCCCAGTCCGCGACCGGAGGCCCGTCTGCTTCGCAGCCGGATTGCACTGGAGCAAGGCAACTTGCGGTTGGCAGGCAGCCTGTTGGAAGAAGCGTTGATGCAATCCCCGGATTACCCGGAAATCAGGGAAGGTCTGGCCGCCGTCCGCTATGTGTCGGGTGATTATGTGCAGGCCGAGCAATTATTGGAACAGGCCGGTCGGCTGGGGTCTCCAGCCTGGCGCATTCAGTATCTGCAAGGGCTGGTACAGGAAGCACAATCCCATCCGGATCTGGCGTGCAGCCATTACAGCCAGGCATTGGCGATCAAGCCGGATCATCGGGCCTCCAGAGGCCGTCTGACCGGGCTGTCATACCACCCCGTTTGCTACCAGTATCTGCAAATGAGCCTGGAGATGGAGGTGTCCTTATGACCCAGGCCGAGAGGATGGATGAAGCGCTGATTCCACTGGCATCGGAAGAATACAGCCACCTGCGCCGCCGACTGCATCGGCGGGTGCTGGAAGGGCTGGAAGGTGTGTCCGAACACTCGGTGGTGGATCGGGTGGCCCTGATTCGCCATCTGCAAGAGCATCTGGATGACTTGCTGGCAAGCCATGGCCGTGCATTGGCGGACGGGGTGCGCAGCCAGTTGTTGGGCACCGTGGCCGATGAAATCCAGGGGCTGGGGCCAATTACCGAGCTGATGCTGGACCCACGGATATCCGACATTCTGATCAACGGCTATAACGATATCTGGGTTGATCGCAACGGCCGTCTGGAGCGCACCAGTGTCGCTTTTGATGGCAATGACCATTTGTTGCGCTTTCTGAACCGGATTCTGAGCCAGCAGGGGCGGCATATTGATATGGGCAACCCGATTGTGGATGCCCGGCTGAGCGATGGCAGCCGCCTGAATGCCGTGATTGCGCCGCCGTCTCCCCGTGGCCCGGTGATCTCCATTCGTCGTTTCCGGCTGACACCGCTGACGTCGGACGACCTGATCGCACGAGACTTTATGACCCCGGCGATGTGGGCCTATTTATCGGATGCTATCTGCCAGGGCGCAAACATGGTGATTGCCGGAGGCTCTTCGGCGGGCAAGACCAGTCTGCTGAATGTGTTGTCGGGCCAGATTCCCTTGACCGAACGGATTATCACCATTGAAGAAACCCAGGAACTGACGCTGGATCACCCCCATGTCGTGACGCTTGAATCCCGGCTGGGAAATGGTGAAGGGCTTGGTGTTATCCGCCTGACTGACTTGCTCAAAACGGCGTTACGGATGCGGGCAGACCGCATCATTGTCGGTGAGGTGCGAGGGGATGAAGTGTTCGACATGCTGCAGGCCATGAACGTCGGCCACGATGGCAGCATGACCACCGTGCATGCCAACAGCCCCAGGGATGTGCTTAACCGGTTTGAATATCTGGCACTGAAAAGCCTGCCGACGATGCCTCCGGCCATGATCCAGCAAATGATCGCGTCAGCGATCGATGTGATCGTTCATCTGCAGCGGGATGCTGATGGTCATCGGCGTATCGCCAGCATTGCCACCCTGACCCAGTCGGATACTCGTACCGAACTGGAAATCCGCTTTCAGGCGGCGTCCGCCACGATCAATAAAACGACTTATGAAACGACATCGACCTATGGGCCGAGGAGTTAGCAGAGGTGAGGCAATGATTGATTATCTGGGCGTATTGTTGGCGGCACTGGTCAGTCTGATCTCCGGCGGGCTGTTCTTCTTTCTGCGTGACCGGGCCTGGTCGGAATCCTGTCTGACAATCGGTGCGACGGAACAGCGTTCCGGTTTTCATCGCTGGCAGCACCGCATGAACCAGCGCTTGAGCACGCTTGGTATTCGTTTTGGCGTGCTGCTGCTGGGGACCGGTGTGTTTCTGGTGGCTGCTGCGGTACTGCTGGCGATGCTGACGCTGTTTCCGACGCATTATCTGGCCGCCACCGGTGCCGCCACCGGTGTGGTTATGCTGGCGGTCATTGTTATGAAAGACGGCCTGGCGTTCCAACAGAACCGGTTTGAACAACAACTGTACGAAGCCATGGAATTGATGTCGGCATCGCTGATGGTGGGGGTGCCCATCACCGACGGTTTGCGGACGGTGGCCCATTCATCCAAAGGGGCGTTTCGTCTGGAAATGCAGCGGGTTCTGCATCGTCTGGATGGCGGACTCAGTGCCGATCAGTCCTTCAGTTTGCTGAACCAGCGTTACCCCAATGAAGGGGTGCGGGCGTTTACGGCGGCAGTTGACTCCAGCTGGAACACCGGCGGCGACCCGCTAACCCTGATTCGATCGGTACGCAACCTGCTCAAGCGGCGACTGGATACCCGTGCCGAAATCCGCACCGGGCTGTCCAGCCTGCTGTCGGCATCGGTTTTTATCGGCTTGTTTCCCTACCTGTTGATTCTGGTTTTCCAGTGGAAAGATCCAACCTGGCTGACCCTGATTGTTGAGCATCCGAAAGGGCCAACACTGGTGGTACTGGCGGTACTTACCCAGCTGCTGGGGTTCTTCTGGCTACGTTACCTGGCGAGGCAAAGTCTATGACGTCCATGAATCTGATTGATGCGTTATTACTGGGACTGCTGGTCACCATCCTGCTGGGCGCGATGGTGATCTGGGGGCTGCCGCTACAAGGCAGGGCCAGGCTGGATGCCGATCATTCACTGCTGTACACCAACCACTGGATCGCCCCGCGCAAGCTGGTACGGCAAGCCGGGCTGTCCCCGGATGGCGTTGCACTCTGGTTTGTGCCGTCGAGTCTGATTCTGATGCCGCTGACGTTTTTACTGACCCTGAACGAGTTTGGTCTGGTGTGGCCGCTGGCCTTGCTGGTGGGCATGCTGGCGACCAGCTTGCCGTTACTGGTTTTGTTGTTGTTGCGGGGCCAGCGTGTTGCCGAAGTACGGCAGCGACTGCCGTTTTTTATCGACATGCTGGCTGCCTATCTGGCGGCGGGAGTGAGCTTGCCGCAGGCGCTGAAAACCAGCATCGATGTGTGTCATCGCAAGGATGATGTGCTGGTGATGGAGCTGGGGCTGGTGATGCGGGAAATTGAATTGGGAGTCTCGCAGGACGATGCCTTTGATGCGCTCCGGTTCCGTTTGCCCTGCCTTGAAATCGAACGGCTGGCCGCCCTGGTGCAGATGGGCAGTCGCATGGGGGTTCCCTTGTGTGAAAGCCTGCGGGCGTTTGCGGAGTCCATGAGTACTCGTCAGCAGCAATGGGTGCGCAAGCTGATTGCCCGCCGCAGCCTGGTGTCATTGTTCCCGATGTTACTGGTGGCCTTTCCTGTGTTTGGGGTGCTGGTGGTCTTTCCTGCTGTTCACAAAATATACCGGTTGTTTCAGGAATTGGGCGTCTCGCTTTGATTCTACCACTCTCAATACACCTGATGATGGAGGGCGTTATGAGTCAGGCATCGCCAAAACGGCAGCAAGGATTCGTGATTACCATGGAATTACTGCTAATTACGACTATTTTGATATTAGGGTCTCTGGTGGGGCTGGTAGCAATTCGTGATGCGTTGTTCAAACACAAGGTGCAGCAACAGAACATGACCCCCAAGGTACTGGACCAGCAAGGCCGGCTGCTGGGAGAGCCTGTGGCCTATGATGAGCACGAAGCGCCCTTGCTGGCCTATATCGACCGTAGCACCGATCCGTTGGGACGGGTGCTGATTGGCATCCGGGATGATCGGTTCTCCAGCCGGGAAGCGGTGTATTTCGATAGCGCCAGCTGTCAGGGTGATCCGTGTATCAAAAGTGTCAGTGATGAACTGACCGACAGCCAGGGAGCATCCCGCTTGAACCGGAGCGGTAATGTCAGCTATCTGAACGCCCTGCAAGGCGGAGCGAATTATGCGGTGGGGCCAGGCAGCGATGGTTTGCCGGGTTTTTTGTATCGGGAGAGTCCGGAGCAATGTGACTTTGACCTGGACGACGTGCAATCGCGCTGGCATTCCCAGAGCGTTGTGACCGGGTTGCCCTGCGAGGAGCTGACGGTGGAAGACATGAGTGTCCCGGCATACACCGGGTGCCTGCTGAATGTGACGCCATTGCTCACCGATCCGCTGGACCCGACCAGTCTTGACCTGAATTGTTCGTGCCCTGCGGGGACCACCGACCAGTTTAATCTGATTGATCAGGTAGCGCCTCTGGTCGGGGATTTGTATGACCAGACCTTTGCCACGCTGGGCGTGCTGATTGCTCCACCTTTTGACAGTGATGGGCTGGGCACAATTTGTTGTGAAACACCCTCGGAGTTGAACGAATCCGGGTTGGTCGAAACCCTGGCGTATCTTGTCTTGAAAGACCAGCTGAGCCAGCTGGCCTTGTCTGCCCTGGAGCAGGCCGAGCTGGAGTCGCTGCTGGAATCATTGCTGAGTCCTGCTGAGCTGACCTGCAAACCAACCCTGCCTTTGCGGGCAGCAGAATCGGTTGCCAGTGCGGATGACCCGGCAATGAATGCTCTGGAACCATTTGAGCCGCCGTTTCGGGTCACACTGCCAGCGGCGGCGTCGGATGTCTGGATCAGCACACCACCCGATGGTGTGGAAGGGCGCCCTTGATGGCGAGGGGCACGGCAGGTCGGAGAGAACGATTGGCTTGTGGTTTATAGCAACACAATCAGTAGGTGAGTGTTTTGGGTCAGACATTGCCGGACAAACAACCTTGATGAGGCAACAAGTCATGATGAAACAATGGTTACGCGTGGGAGTGATATGGCTGTTGACCGGCGTAACGATGGCAGTGGCGGCCGGCATGACCCTGTTAACGGCGACGGCAGCGGCTTCAGAGGCTCCGGTGGTCACCGCTGCAGCGGCAGAAACACAGACACAGACAGCAACGCTGACATTCGGTGTGGTGCCGCAACAAGCGGTGACCAGAATGTTGCGGGAATGGACGCCCTTGCTGCGCGTTATCAGTGACGCGACAGGGGTGGCAATACGCTTCGCCACGGCACCCAATATCCCGGCCTTTGAGCAACGTGTGCGCGATGGCCTGTACGACATTGCGTATATGAGTCCGTATCACCTGACGGTGTTTGCCGATGACCCGGGTTATGTGCCCCTGGTGCGGGTACAGAACAGGCAGATCAAGGGCATTATTGTTGTAAACCAGGCGTCGACCTTGACCCGGCTGGACGAACTGCACAGGCAGACGCTGGCATTTCCATCGGTGGGAGCCTTTGCCGCCACTTTGCTGACGCAGGCCAGTCTGGGCCTGAAAGGCATCGATTTTGGCAGCCAGTATGTTGGCTCTCATGATGCGGTTTATCAGGCCGTTGCGGCAGGGTTTTACCCGGCGGGAGGCGGCATTATCCGTACCTTTAATCTGCTGGATACCTCAATCAAGGACCAGCTGAGGGTCTTGTGGACCTCGCCCGGTTATACCCCTCACGCCATTGCGGCTCATCCACGGCTGTCACCGGCACTGCGTCAACGGCTGGTGGCGGCGTTTACTGAATTGCCGCATGAACCTGGTATCGACACCACCCTCGAGGCTTTGGGAATGGAAGGCTTTATCGCCGCCCAATACGCCGACTGGAATGATGTCAGGGCGTTACATATTCAACCTTCCGACAGGTAGCACTCGATGTCCTTGAAACTGAAAACCATTGTTGGCGTCGCGGCTATTGAAGCAGTCTTTCTGATCTTGCTGGTGTGGCAGGCCATGCAGATCCTGACCCTGTCTAATCAGCAGGCGCTGGAAACCCGAGCGCAAGAAACCGTTGGCCTATTTGGCACCCAGGTCGAAAATGCCCTGATCGCCACCGATCTGGCCACTCTGAACGAGATGGTCGATCAGCTGATGGCGCAGGGCAATATTGAATACGTCAGGATACTCGATCAGCGCGGTATTCTGGCCAGTGCCGGTGTCCCTGAAAAGCATGACTGGAACTTTCAGCGCGACCTTAATTTTGGCGATATTCACGATGGCATGTTGGATGTCGACTATCAGGTGTTCGAAGAGGATATTTATCTGGGCACCATACAGCTGGGCATATCAACAACCGGACTGAGTTTTCTGATTAGTGAATCAAAAACGCGGCTGATCGGGATCGCATTGGCCGAATTATTTATGGTTGCGCTGGTTTCATGGATTCTGGGCTGTTACCTGACCCGCACCTTGTCGCACCTGACCCGGCAGGCCCAGCGTCTGTCGAAAGGAGAAATGGTCGAGCCATTACCGGTGAGTGGCCGGGATGAGTTGGCCGTTACCGTCCAGTCGTTTAACGACATGGTGGAGAAGCTGGCCCAGGCGAGAGAAGAGGATGCGATCAAATCCGCCGTTTACGAGGCCAGCCTGGATGCCATGATTACGCTGAACAAGCAGGGTAATATCATCGAATTCAGTAGCGCGGCGGAGCTGATTTTTGGCTGGCGGCGTGAGGACATCATTGGTAAAAAAGTGGAAGAGACCCTGGTGCCAGAAGAGCTGATCGATAGCCATCTGGCGCGACGGAAAGCCTTGTTAAGTGCAAAACAGTACTATGGGCAAGGGGCTCGACGGGAAACCGTTATGCTGACCCGGGCCGGGGAGCGTATACCGGTCGAGGTCTCTTCTGTTATCTTCAAGAGCCAGAAAAACACCTATTTTACGGCGTTTGTACGCAATATCTCCGAGCAGAAAAACAATCAGGCCCAGTTGATAGCGGCGAAAGAAACCGCAGAACTCGCCAGTCAGGCCAAGTCCCGCTTCCTGTCCCATATGAGTCATGAAATACGCTCGCCACTCAACGCCGTGATGGGGATTTTGCAGTTACTGGAGCTGGAATCCTTATCGGCCAGCCAGCGGCGTTTATTGACCATTGCTGATACTGCCGGGAGCAGCTTGCTGGCGGTGATTAATGAAATTCTGGATTTTTCCCGGATTGAAGCAGGCAACTTGCACACGGATTATGCAACGGTTGATCTGGCCGATATGACCAGCTGCTTGCTCACCACACTGGAAAGCAAGCTCGATACCGATCAGGTTGAGCTGTTTTGCCAGATCGAAAACGGCGTGCCCTGTCGGGCAGAGTTTGATGTTGATCATACGATCCAAGTGATTCGAAACCTGGTGGATAACGCCATCAAGTTTACCGACAAAGGATTGATTCGCCTTAAAATCGCCCTGGTGCCTGGCACCGGGCAGACATCGTGTCTGGCGATATCCATCCATGATACCGGTCGTGGTATTCCGGCAGCCCAGTTGAAAGATGTTTTTCATGAGTTTGAGCAGGTCCATGCCCGAGAGGATACCCGCGCCGGAGGCATTGGCCTGGGGTTGGCGATTGTCAAACGTTTGGTTGTCTGGATGGGAGGCACGGTGGATGTCAGCTCAACCCCGAATCTGGGCAGTGTATTCCGTTTTACTGTGCCGCTACGTTCCTTCGAAATGATCCGGCAGGCCACACCGCCACCCTTGCAATTTCGCCGCGTGATTCTGGTTACCGGCAACGAGGCGTTGCAGCAGGCAATTGAAGAGTGTGTACAACCGCTGGAGGTTGCCCTGTCGGCGTTTGCTTCCCTGGCGCACTTCAAAGCCAGTCAGCAGGAACGCCAGCCGACGTCGACCGAGGTGGTATTGATCGATGAGGCCGAACTGCCAGCCACAGGACAAGAACTCGACTGGTATCAGCAGCTGTCCATAAGCAAGGTGCGGCTGACCCGATTGGGGCAGGATCAATCTGTCCCCTGTTCCGAACAGGAAAGCGTGCTGTACAAACCCCTGTCATATCAGAAAATTGAACGTCTGCTGCGCGGGCAAGCCTGCGATGAAGCGGCAACGCCCAGCCAGACTGCGACCGTGACGGGCAGCCATAACCGTATCCTGATTGTGGAAGATATCGAAGCGAACCGGATTGTACTGGGCGGAATACTGACCAAGTCGGGTTATCAGGTCGATCATGCCTGTAACGGTGTTGAAGCCTTGCAGGCGCTGGAAGTGGGTCATTACGATATTGTGCTGATGGATTTGCATATGCCGGTGATGAATGGCATTGCTGCGGTGACCCGGCTCAGGGCCTGCCCCGGTACAAATCAGCATATTCCCGTGGTTGCTCTGACCGCCAATGCCGAGAAAAGCGAAATGCAACGGTGCCTGGCCGCCGGCATGAATGACTTTGTCAGCAAGCCCTTTTTTACCAAAAACCTGCTGGCCGTTATCAACCGACAGGTGTATCAGCATCAACAGCTGCACGATACACCGCCTGAGGCAGTGCCAGACGATGCACCGGGTCATGCTGCCAGTGTGGCCCGTCAGGCCGCGGCGCAGGCAGAGCTGGACGCGCGACTGCTGCACAAGGCAACGCTGGAAAAGCTGGCCGCCGAAACATCTTTGCAGGCGTTACCACGGATGCTGAACAGCTTTATTGCCGAGCTGACCCGGCGGATGGACGATCTGGATCGCGCGCTGGAGAGCAATAACCCGCAGGAACTGGGGAGTCAGGCCCATGCCCTGAAAAGCAGTTCGGCGGTGTTTGGTGCTCTGGCGCTGCAACAGGCAGCGCAACAGCTGGAGCAGCTGTGTTATGGCAATGCAGCGGATTTTGCGCGGGTAATCAGCGCGACTCAGGAACTGATGTTACTGGCCCGGCAAACGCTGGAATGTTATCGCAACTACATGCAGTCGATGGCTGCTGAATAGGCTGAATAGAGAGACAACGGATGACCAAATCAATATCACTGCCCAGGCTGCTATTGGTCGAAGACAGTCAATCAACGGCCATGGTTTATGCGACGTATCTGGAACATCTGTTTGACGTCACCGTGGTGTATACCGGCACAGATGCCATCGATGCGCTGCATCGTCATCGTTTTCAGCTGGCGGTTATGGATGTGCAATTACCGGATATCTCTGGTCTGGAGGTATTGAAAACCCTGCGTGAACGGGATCAGCAGTTGCCGGTGGTGATTATTACCGCGCACAGCACCGTGGAAGTGGCGGTTGATGCCATGCGTCTGGGAGCCAACGATTTTCTGACCAAGCCGTTTGATAAAACCCGCTTGCAGCACACCTTGCAGCAGGTACTGAAAACAGTCCAGCTCAGCTCATTGGTTGAGACCTATGAAAAGACCTTCGACCGCAGTCATTTCTACAATATGGTGGGAGCATCCCTTCCGATGCAGGCGGTGTATCGCATCATTGAAAGTGCAGCATCCAGCAAGGCGACGGTGTTTATTACCGGAGAGAGTGGTACCGGCAAGGAGCTGTGCGCTGAAGCGCTGCACCGGGAAAGCCCTCGCAGCAAGAAGCCGTTTATCGCGCTGAACTGCGCGGCGATTCCGTTGGAGCTTATGGAAAGTGAGATCTTTGGGCATATCAAGGGTGCTTTCAGCGGTGCCAGCCAGAACCGTGAAGGCGCGGCCCAGCGTGCGCATGGCGGCACCCTGTTTCTGGATGAAATTGGCGAAATGCCGCTGTCCTTGCAGAGCAAGTTGCTGCGGTTTATCCAGTTGGGGACGTTTCAGGCGGTTGGCTCCAATCAGGAAGTCACGGTTGATGTGCGGTTTGTCTGTGCCACCAATCGCGATCCCCTGACTGAAGTCCGGGCCGGACGTTTCCGTGAGGATCTGTTTTATCGGCTGAATGTGATTCCGGTCCATATGCCACCATTGAGAGAACGCGGACAGGATATTTTACGTATAGCCAACGCGTTTTTGCGGCTGTTTAACGAAGATGAAGGCAAGTCCTTCCAGAGTATCAGTCGTGGTGTTGAAGAGCGGTTGATGAGTTATCGCTGGCCCGGCAACGTACGGGAACTGGCCAATGTATTGCGTAATATGGTGGTGCTGAACCAGGGGCGACAAATAGAAACGGGGCATTTGCCCGACTTTTTCCAGCAGCAGGAAAAAGCGCCAGCTCCCCGTGCTGCGACCATACCCGAGGTGGTTCCGGAAATAACAGCAACAACAATAACAGTCCCGGTTGCGGTTGAAGCCCCGGTGTTGCCGTTATGGCTCGAAGAAAAGCGCATTATCGAAAGGGCCATAAACCATTATCACGGCAATATTCCCAAGGCTGCGGCGATGCTGGATATCAGCGCCTCGACCATTTATCGCAAGAAACAGTTCTGGGCTGCCCAGGATGCCGAACAGGTACCGGGCTGATATAAACAAGCCCGCGGCGGCTGTCAGCCGGGCTTGTGTTGCTCCTCTCGTTCCTTTCCCAGTGTTTTAACCGCTGCCAATACAGGCGCTGTTGCCTGTTATTCCTGAATGAATTTCCACTGGATATGAATGACTTAGCTGTCTTCATCTTGCATGGGTGTTGTTTTAAACGTATGTTTAAAACCAACTTGTAGGCTGGGAATATGGCTCTGATGGCTCAAAAAGACACCGCTAAAAGTATTCTGGATTCTGCTGAGGAGCTGTTTTCTGAACGAGGTTTTGCAGAAACCTCGTTGCGGAATATTACCACGCGAGCCGGGGTCAACCTGGCAGCGGTGAATTATCACTTCGGCTCTAAAAAAGAGTTGATCCAGGCCGTTTTTGCCCGCTTTCTGACGCCGTTCTGCGACGACCTTGGCAAGGCCTTGAGAGGTTATGAACATGGCCTGGCGGGCAAGTCTCCGGAACTGGGGGCACTGTTGCGGCTGCTGGCTGAAACTTCCATGGCTGCCGGAGGTGGCAACGCCCGGCGGCTGGGTATTTTCATGCGCTTGCTGGGATTGGCTTACTCGCAGGAACAGGGGCACTTGCGCAAATTCTTGCGTAACCAGTACGGCGCGGTGTTTGAGCGTTATATGCAGCTGGTCACTGCCGCCTCTCCTGAATTGAGCGATGAAGAGCGTTTCTGGCGTATTCACTTTATGCTGGGGGCAACGGTGTTTACGCTCTCCGGGGTGGAATCCTTGACCGCCATGGCGCAGCATGATCTGGGTGTCAGTACCGGGATCGATGGCGTGATCGACAAGCTGGTGCCTTTTTTGTCATCCGGCTTTCAGGCACCTCATCAAGACTAGCAGCCGGACCGAATGTAATAGACCTGGAATAACGAGGATATGGCAACCTTGGCAAAGAATGGACCGGACGGACAAGGAATCATGATCGAGATCTCGATAGCGGATCAGCAGTTACGTCTGACGACGCCGCAAACGTGTATTGTCTACCCCATATCCACCGCCCTGAATGGGGTTGGTGAGCAAGAAAATTCCGGTTGTACGCCGCGTGGCTGGCATCGAATTGCCGCCCGTATCGGCGGAGGCCTGCCGCAGAATGCGGTGTTTGTCGGGCGACGTTTTACCGGAGAGCTGTACTCCACTGAGCTGGCCACAAGGCATCCGGCCCGGGACTGGATTCTTACCCGGATTCTCTGGTTACAGGGCATGGAAATAGGCTTCAATCGTATGGGGCGCGTGGATTCGATGCGGCGCTATATTTATATTCACGGCACACCGGATTCGGAACCGATGGGCATTGCCCGCTCCCATGGTTGTATTCGTATGCGTAACCAGGATGTGCTGGCCCTGTTTGATCAGGTGAGCATTGATACACCGGTGTGGATTCAGCCACACAGTTTTTCGAGGATTCCATGTCGCGAGCTGTCTTGAACGATACCGCAGCAGTTGGCGTCGTGGCCGACTTGCTGGGACCACAACTGCTGAAAGAAGATTGGCCGGTGCTGGAGTCGGAAGCTCTGAGTGGCCTGATTCTGTTTGGGCGTAATTACCAGAACCCGCAACAGTTGCAGAGGCTGACGGCCGATGTTCGCCAGCTGCGGCCGGATTTGCCTCTGTTTGTCGATCAAGAGGGGGGCCGCGTCCAGCGCTTTCGGGAAGGATTTACCCGCTTGCCGGCGATGGCACTGCTGGGGCAGCGGTTTCAGTCCGATCCGGAGGCAGCCCAAACACTGGCTCACGATATTGGCTGGCTGATGGCAACGGAGTTGGCCGCATGTGGTGTGGACGTCAGTTTTGCGCCGGTGCTGGATATCGAGCGCGGCTGCTCCCAGGTGATTGGTGATCGGGCTTTTGCCACCCATGCGGCGGTTGTCAGCGTGCTGGCGGCGGCGCTGGTGGATGGTATGGCGGCCGCTGGCATGCAAGCCGTGGGCAAGCATTTTCCGGGGCATGGCGCAGTGATTGCCGACTCGCACCGGGAGCTGCCGGTTGATCACCGCAGCCTGGCCCAGCTGGATTATGACATGCGGCCTTTCCAGCACCTGATTGCATCCGGGCGCATGGCGGGTGTGATGCCGGCACATGTCATATATCCGGCATTGGATAGCGCACAGACGGCTGGATTTTCCCGCCGTTGGTTGACCCTGTTACGACAACAGCTGGCATTCTCTGGGGTTATCTTCAGTGATGATCTGACCATGGAAGGTGCTGCCAGTTATGGCAGTTACCGCCAGCGGGCGGAGCTGGCAATGACTGCTGGTTGCAACGCGCTGGTGGTATGTAATCGCCAGTCTGGTGAGCTGGAAGTGTTACAGCATGTCGAACAGGCATTGGCACAAGGACGGCCACGGCTGGATCTGTCGGATTGGCGATGTTTGCCAGCGACAGCCAGCACCACTGCAGCAACGGATTCGTCACTTGAACGTATTCGTGCCGAGCTGGCAGTATTGACCGCATCCTGATTGAAATCACACTGTTTTGGCGTCCGCTATCGGGCGCATTCCCTTTTTTGCTTGATTAACAGGAGCGCTCGCATGTCCTATCAGCGTATTGGCATTATTGGTGGTACTGGCCTGACTCATCTGGAGGGGCCGGAGGTAACGGCTCGCCATGATATTAATACCGTCCTGGGGACGCCGTCTGGCAGTGTCCATGAGGGTTTCTGGGAAGGGCGTGAGGTGCTGTTTATGGCCCGGCACGGCCATCCGCATTCGGTGCCGCCACACAAGGTGAACTACCGTGCCAACCTGTTGGCATTACAGGAGCTGGGGGCTGAAGCCATTCTCGCCGTCAATGCGGTCGGGGGGATTCACCCGGATATGGGCGCAGGGGCCATTGTGATTCCGGATCAACTGATCGATCTGACCTGGGGACGGGAAAGCACCTTTTTTGACGGCAGTTATCAGCCACTGAACCATATTGATTTCACCGAGCCATTTGATGCCGGATTACGCCAGGCACTGATTGAAGCCGCCAGGGTGTTACCGGCGCCGGTGAGTGATTATGGCGTGGTTGGCGTGACCCAAGGCCCACGGCTGGAGACCACCGCCGAAGTGAATTACCTCGAGCGTATTGGTTGTGACCTGGTTGGAATGACCAGTATGCCGGAAGCGGTACTGGCACGGGAGCTAGGCATACCCTACGCCAGCGTCTGCCTGGTGGTGAACCCGGCGGCGGGTCGCAGCGATGCCGAAATTACCATGGCTGATATTCAGGCGGTACTGGACAGCGGTATGAATAACGTTCGGGACTTGCTGGCAGCGGTCTTGTTGTCACTGTAAGGGCCGGCTCCCGGCTCTGTCGGTGTCCGCCGGTTATGTCTGTGCCGTAGCTTCGTGTGTGTCCTCTGCCCCGGGATCAAGGCCCGGGGTGACGGATGATTTGGTGGCGGTCGTCTGTGCTCGCCAGTCTATTCGCCAGCTGTCAGGTCTGGAAACTCAACCGGTGTAATAATCAATACAACGCCCAGCATCGGGTGGTCGATATAATGCAATTCCTTGCTGCGCATGCGGCGTTTCTGACGAACCTCGGTGGCCCGTATCGGGTAGAGGCCATGAATGGTCAATGGCTGCTGGCTTGCCAGTATGGCCGGGGTCGATGTGCCGTCGGTATTGATGGCTGTGCTGAATGCCTGTAACTGTGGCTCGGCGGGCATCTGGCTGCTGAGGTGTTGCACATGAAAGTCGGTCGAAATATGCAGGTAGCGGCTGAGGTAGAGGCTGAAACCGCCGGTAATCTGGATTTCCGGTTCTCCGCCGACGGTCAGGTTGACCTTGTGGACGATGGTGCCTTCCTGGCTTTGTACGGGTTCCAGCCAGCTTTGGTGCCATACCACATCCATATCGGCCTGTGGGTTGATGCGGTTGGCTTCCCGTTTCAGTTTAAGGCTGGACAGCGGTGCCAGGGGTTGCCACAGGCTATCCGGTAGTCTGACCGGGAGCTTGATGGCATTGAGAAACTGCGTTTGTAGCCGGCGGTAACGGTAATGTTTGGCGACCGGGTCAAGGCGTCTGGACTTGGGTGTCATCGTTGCAAAGAGCGACTGGCTGTCGAGGATGACTTTGGGCCAGTATTCCTGGTCGATGTCGCTGTTATTACGATAGGCGACCAGCATCATTTCAACCTGAAACCAGTTATCGCTTAACGGAGTGGCGGCCACCGCGCTGGTGGGCAGTGTGAATAATGTGGTGAGGCTCAGAAAGAACGCCACTTTGGCAGAGTGAAACAGGTTCAAGGGTCAGAGTTCCTTTTGCAGTTCGGTCAGCACCTGGTCGATGACGTTAAAGCGCCGGTCGATAGTGTCCATGTTGAAGTAGAAACGCAAGGTGTGGCCACCTTCCAGTTTGTAGCTGTGGGATTTGCTTTGTACCAGCTTGACCAGCGTGAAGGGGTTGATTTTGGTGTCGGCGCTGAATTCCAGTCGACCGGAGTCGGAACCAACGTCGAGCTTGGCAATGCCCAGCGGGTTGAGCCGCAATTTCAGCGCGGTTTGGCGGAACAGGTTTTTCACCGGGTCTGGCAGTAGCCCAAAGCGGTCGATCATTTCGACTTGCAGTTCTTTCAGTTCGTTATCGCTCTGGCCGTTGGCAATCCGTTTGTAGAGCGTAAGGCGGCTGTTGACGTCGGGCAGGTAGTCGTCCGGGATCAGCGCCGCAATATGCAAATTGACATCGGCCATCTGTTTCGGGGTCAGGTCGTCAGATGGAATCTTGCCGGAGCGCATCGCCTGTACGGCTTGTTCCAGCATTTCCATATAGAGGGTAAAGCCGATGGTTTCGATCTGGCCGCTTTGCTCTTCGCCCAATAATTCCCCGGCACCCCGGATCTCAAGGTCATGGGTTGCGAGCATAAAGCCCGCACCGAGGTCTTGTGCCGAAGCAATGGCTTCCAGACGTTTTTCAGCGTCCTTGGTCATCACTTTGGGCGGCGGTGTCAGCAGATAGGCATAGGCCTGATGGTGTGAACGGCCAACCCGGCCACGCAGCTGATGCAGCTGGGCCAGGCCGAATTTGTCGGCCCGTTCAATAATAATGGTGTTGGCTGAGGGAATGTCGATGCCGGTTTCAATAATCGTGGTGCAAACCAGCACATTAAAGCGTTTGTGGTAAAAATCACTCATCACGCTTTCAAGTTCGCGCTCCGACATCTGGCCGTGGGCAAATACAACCCGGGCTTCCGGCACCAGTTGGTCCAGTTCACGGGTGATTTTCTCGATGCTTTTGACTTCGTTGTGCAGGTAATACACCTGACCACCACGGAGGATTTCCCGCAGGATGGATTCCTTGATGGTGGCTTCGTCGTACTGGCGTACAAAGGTTTTGACGCTCAGTCGCCTTGCCGGTGGGGTGGCAATGATCGACAGGTCGCGAATGCTGGCCATGGCCATATTCAATGTACGCGGGATCGGCGTGGCGGTCAGGGTCAGAATATCGACATTGGCGCGCAAGGCCTTGATGCGTTCTTTTTGCTGTACCCCGAAGCGGTGTTCTTCATCGATGACCAACAACCCGAGGTGTTCAAACCGTACGTCTTTTTGCAGCAGCTTATGGGTGCCGACGACGATATCGGTTTTGCCATCAAGCATGCGTTCAAGAGCCTGTTGGGTTTCCTTGGCGGACTTGAAACGCGACAGTACATCGACCTTGACCGGCCATTCGGCAAAGCGGTCGGCAAAGTTCTGGTAATGCTGTTGTGCCAGCAACGTGGTAGGGACCAGTACGGCGACTTGCTTGCCGCTTTGTACCGCCATAAAGGCAGCTCGCATGGCCACTTCGGTTTTACCAAAGCCTACATCGCCACACACCAGCCGATCCATGGGGCGTGGTGAGCACATATCGTTGACAACGGCGTCGATGGCGGTCTGTTGATCCGGGGTTTCTTCATAAGGGAAGCCCGCAGCAAAGCGGTCGTATTCTTCGTCCGGGCCGTTAAAAGCAAAACCTTTGCGGGCTTCCCGGCGGGCATAGATTTCCAGTAGCTCGGCGGCGGTGTCACGAATTTTTTCGGCGGCCTTGCGTTTGGCGGCCGCCCATTTTTCGGTGCCGAGGCGGCTGATTGGAATTGCCCCGTCTTCGGCTCCGCCGTAGCGTGAAATCAGGTGTAACGACGACACCGGTACGTACAATTTACTGTTGTTGGCGTATTCCAGCACCAGAAATTCATTCAGCTGGCCACCGGCATCCAACGCCTGTAGCCCTTGATAGCGGCCGATGCCGTGATCGAGGTGTACCACGGGGGCGCCGGGTTTCAGCTCGGACAAGTCACGGATAGTGTTGTCGGCATCGGTTTTCTGTTTGTTGCGGCGGCGGGTCTGACGAATGCGCTGGCCGAACAATTCATTTTCGGTAATCAGGGCCAGCGGTTGGCTGGCGTCGATCACAACGCCCTTGCTGAGCGGTGCGGTGGTGAGCACGAGCTGGTCGTTGCTCTGGGTCGCAGTGATCCAGTCCGGGTGCTCACTGGCCCGGATTTTGATGCGGCTGAGTAATTCTTTCAGGGCTTCCCGACGACCGGCTGACTCGGCACAAAACAGCACTCGGGTGTTGGCGTTGGCTTGCAGCCAGGATTGCAGGCGTTGCAATGGTTGATCCAGTCGCGAGTCGATACTGATGTCGGGCAGGGGGTGGGTGTCAAACCGGACGGCACCGCCGCGGCTGGGCAGGTCGGCATCATGCCATTGAATGCGTGGGTAATCGTTGAGATGACTGAACAACTGGTCGGTTGCGATAAACAGCTCACCTGGCGCCAGGATCGGGCGGGTGCGGTCGTAGCGGCGGCTTTCGTAACGCTGCTCCAGTTCATTACGAAAATGTTTGGCACCGGGTTCGATACCGGCATCGTGAATGATCAGGGTATTGCGGGGCAGGTGGTCAAAAAAGTTACCCAGATCATCGGCAAAAAACAGCGGTAAATAGTATTCGATACCCGCCGGGGCAATGCCCTGGCCGATGTCGACATACACCGAGCAGTCGTTGGGGTTGTGCTCAAAAAAGTCGAACCAGCGATGTTTGAACATCTTGATGGCGGCGGCATTGAGCGGGAATTCCCGGGCGGGCAGAATGCGGATGCTGTCGACTTTATCCAGCGTGCGCTGGTTTTCAGGGTCGAAGGTTCGCAGGGTCTCGATTTCGTCATCAAACATATCGATGCGGAATGGTAATGCCTGACCCATTGGGAAAATATCGACAATGGCCCCTCGAACAGCAAATTCGCCGTGTTCATACACGGTGTCAACACAATGATAACCGGCGGCCTGTAACTGCTTGCGGGTATTGTCGACGTCAAAGTGCTGGCCGACGTCCAGTGCAAAACTCTGGCCTTGGTAAAAGCTGGCAGGGGGCAGGCGATGCAACAGGGTTGCGACCGGGATAATCAGAACGGCCTGACGAATATCCTGCAACTGGCTGAGGGTGGCGATCCGTTGGGAAATGATGTCCTGATGGGGAGAAAACACATCATAGGGCAGGGTTTCCCAGTCGGGAAATAACAGCACGGGCAGTTTGGCGGCGAAAAAACGAATATCTTCTTCCAGCTGCAAGGCGTTGGTGGTGTCGTTGCATACCACCAGGGTCAGGCCCTGATTGGATGATGCGGCCTGGGCAATGGCCAACGCCAGGCTTGCTCCCTCAAGATTGCCCCAGAAGCGACGTTCGGCAGCTTTGGTTGGCAGGTCGGGAGTCATCGGACTGGTCATGCGTTCTCCGTGCGTATATCGAAGGGTGGAATCGGCAGGCGGTCAAGTGTAATCAATGGCTGGAAGGGTGTCACAGGTTTCCCGTCAGAGGGCTGCTGTTTTGCCCTGCCAATGCGGATCAGACAGGCTGGTATTAGGAAATCATTGAGAAATCATCGGCGGTTGGGCCTTGTGTATCTCCTGGAGAGAACGTAACCACGTGACTGTTTTGTCATGGAATTGTGTCAATTCGAGGAATTTTGACACCTTTTGAGCCCAATAATCCGCTGTTTACCCTGTGTCAACCAATGGGCAATGGAAGTATTTTGTCAGTTTGGGTCGGTTTTTGTTGGAAATTAACTACGTTAATTGTGCAGCTTGTCATTATGTGAATCGAGGTAAGAGTGTTGTGATGGTGATTTCAAAAGCCACGACCTGGTCGCGAGGGACAGACAGGTTTGGGTATTGAGGACGATGACAACAAGATAACGACAAACAGGGGCTATGCTATGGAATATGCCTTTGCTGAGTCGCTATTGTTGGCCGTACTGGCCTGAACCGGTCTGGCTGATTGATGGTGGCATGGGAGGAGCAATGGTCGTCTGGTTCACCAAATTCGAAAAAATAGGTAGGTTTTCTACAAAGTCGGTTGCTTTTTGGTCGGATTGTGAACTTGGGCCGGCACGTGCATAATCTGCACCGTAATGATCCCTCGAACAATTAAATGGAAGGTTTGCCTGTGACTCAAGATATGCGCGACACCTGCTTGCAGGATTGGATGGAACGCGAAGCGATTGCTGAATCCATGATTCCCCTGATTGGTGGTTTGTACCGCACTCATAATGTGATCACATCCCTGTATGGTCGTGCGATCATCAATCGTTCTGTGATTGATATTCTGAAAGCACATCGTTTTGTCCGTCACATGGAAAAACAGGAAGTCACTGTCCGCGACACGTTCCCGATTCTTCAGGTTCTGGCAGAGCTGGATATCAACCGTGTCCATGTTGATATCGGCCGTCTGGCGGTAAAATTCCGCACTGAGGCAAATGGTCGCGACCTGCGCACCTTTGTGACTGACGAGCTGGGTGACGCCGTTGGCCAAACCACAGAAGATGGCGAAAACCGTGACATCGTATTGTACGGCTTTGGTCGTATCGGTCGTTTGCTGGCTCGTATCCTGATTGAAAAATCCGGCGGTGGCCGTGGTTTGCGTTTGCGTGCCATCGTGGTTCGTCGCGGCAAGGGTGATGACCTGGTCAAACGCGCCAGTTTGCTGCGTCGCGATTCAGTACACGGTACTTTCCGTGGCAGCCTGTCTGTCGATGAAGAGAACGAATGCCTGATCGCTAACGGCAACGTGATTAAAATCATCTACGCTGGTAGCCCATCTGACGTTGATTACACGGAATACGGCATCAAGAACGCTCTGGTGATTGATAACACCGGTGTATGGCGTGACGAAGATGGCCTGAGCCAACACCTGAAATGTAACGGCGTTGCCCGTGTGCTGCTGACTGCACCAGGCAAAGGCGATATCAAGAACATCGTTTATGGCATTAACAACGGTGATATCACAGAAGCCGACAAGATCCTGTCTGCGGCTTCCTGTACCACCAACGCGATTACGCCGGTTCTGAAAGTGATGAACGATGAGTACGGTATTGTCAGCGGCCACGTTGAAACCGTTCACTCCTATACCAACGACCAGAACCTGATCGATAACTACCACAGTGGGGATCGTCGTGGCCGTTCTGCACCGCTGAACATGGTAATTACGGAAACAGGCGCTGCCAAGGCGGTTGCCAAGGCATTGCCAGCACTGAAAGGCAAGCTGACCGGTAACGCGATCCGGGTTCCAACGCCTAACGTTTCCATGGCGATCCTGTCGTTGAACCTGAGCAAGGACGTCAGCGTTGATGAGGTAAACGAGTACTTGCGTGAAGCTTCCCTGCGCTCTGACCTGCATCGTCAGATCGACTGGGTAAACTCACCGGAAGTGGTATCTCTCGACTTTGTTGGTAACAGCCATGCCGGTATCGTGGATGCCAAGGCGACGATTGTGAATGGCAATCACGCCAACCTGTACGTTTGGTACGATAACGAATACGGCTACAGCCGCCAGGTTATCCGTATCGCGCATCAGTTGTGTGGTGTTGAATACCCGACTTACCCACCGGTACAAAACTGAGTGCTGACCGGCTCACGACTGCTCTGAATGGGCTGCTGAGCCGGTACAATGCATGCCGTTATCGAGGAGAAAGCAGCGATTTTCTTCTCGATAACGTTCTGATTTCCCTGTCATGACTACCTTCCTGATACTCCTGTTTCTTGCTGTTTGGCACTGAATAGCCTCTTTTTGGTATAGATTGTTCCCTCTAAAGCATGATCTACCTACACCCTTGATCGCTAGATTATTCGGGTGCGCCTCTTTATACTAACCGCCGATTTTTCACTTAGTAAACTTAGCAAACGAGTATCCAAGTGCTTGTTTCCCAATGCAATTGCAAGTAATACGAGCCTGCTTCCAGCTTCAGTGATGATTTTGGTGGCCTGTTCGTGTGTTTGTGTTGCGGATTCTGGCGCAGCGGACTCATGTGATTAGGCGAGGCATATGATCAAAATTAAAAAAGGTCTCGACTTACCTATCACCGGAATTCCTGAGCAAACCATTACATCGGGCCAGAACGTAACGGAAGTTGCGATACTGGGCGCGGACTATGTTGGTATGAAGCCAACAATGGCTGTTCAGGAAGGTGATTCGGTCAAGAAGGGACAAGTCCTATTTACAGACAAGAAGACCGAGGGGGTGCAGTTTACCGCTCCGGTTGCGGGTGTGATCAAGGCGGTAAACCGCGGCGATCGCCGGAAATTCTTGTCGATTGTTATCCAGCTCGAAGGTTCTGATGAAGAAACCTTCAATCATTATCCAGTAGATGCGCTGTCATCCCTGGCGGCAGCCGATGTCCAGAGCAATCTGGTGAACTCCGGTTTGTGGACCACTCTGCGTACCCGTCCATATTCCCGGGTACCGGCACTGGACAGCACGCCTGATGCTATCTTTGTCAATGCCATGGATACCAACCCGCTGGCAGCCAATCCGGAATTGATCATTGCCGAGCAAGCCGATGCTTTCAAGCATGGGCTGCAGGTGCTGAAAAACCTGACAACTGGCAAGCTGTTTGTCTGCAAGGCACCGGGCGCCAATATCCCGGCCGCTGGTGTAGAAACAGTGGAAGAGTTTGCGGGAGCTCACCCGGCTGGATTGGCGGGCACGCATATTCATTTTCTGTACCCTGTCAGTGAACAGCGCACCGTATGGACAATCGGTTATCAGGATGTGATTGCCATTGGTATCCTGTTTACGACGGGCAAGTTGTCTTCCGAGCGCGTCGTCGCGCTGGCTGGCCCACAAGTCAAAAAACCGCGTTTGATCCGTACTCTGGTCGGTGCCAGCTTGCAGCAGTTGACTGCTGGTGAACTGGTCAATGCCGAGAACCGTATTGTTTCAGGTTCTGTGTTTGGTGGTCGTACTGCCGCTGGAGCTGAGTCTTTTCTGGGTCGCTACCACAACCAGATCAGCGTACTGCGGGAAGGGCGTGAGCGTCCATTGCTGCATTACCTGACTCCAGGTGCCAATCGCTTCTCTGTGATGCCGATTTACCTGTCCAATCTGATGAAGAAGAGCTTTCCGTTTTCGACTTCAACCAACGGCAGTGAACGTGCCATGGTGCCTGTCGGCGCTTATGAACGTGTGATGCCGCTGGATATGCTGCCAACCCAGTTGTTGCGAGCGTTGATTGTTGAAGATATGGAATCGGCCGTTGCGCTGGGTGCACTGGAGCTGGATGAAGAAGATCTGGCTCTGTGTTCTTTTGTTTGCCCAGGCAAATATGAGTACGGCCCGATCCTGCGTAAAAATCTTACTCGAATTGAGGCGGAGGGCTGATTATGGGTCTGCGAACTATGCTTGATAACCTGGCGCCTTTGTTTGAGAAGGGCGGCAAGTACGAAAAGATGTACCCGCTGTATGAAGCGGTTGATACCGGTCTGTTTTCACCACCAAATGTGACCAATAACACGGCGCACGTACGGGATGGCATTGACCTCAAACGTATCATGATCACGGTATGGGTCTGTACCTTTCCGGCGATGCTGTTTGGTATGTACAACATTGGCTTGCAGGCGAACGAAGCCATGGCAGCCGGTGCCGGTACCGTCATTGAAGGATGGCGCGAGTTTCTGATTGTATTGCTGGGTGGTGGTGCTCACGATGCGGCCAGCTTCTGGGATAACTTTGTTTTTGGCGCGGCTTATTTCCTGCCTGTTTACGCCACGGTCTTTATTGTGGGCGGTTTCTGGGAAGTGTTGTTTGCCACCATTCGTCGCCACGAAGTTAACGAAGGGTTCTTTGTGACTTCCGTGCTGTTTGCTCTGACCTTGCCCCCCAGCATTCCGCTGTGGCAGGTGGCTCTGGGCATTTCGTTTGGTGTTGTGATCGGCAAGGAAGTGTTCGGTGGTACGGGCAAAAACTTCCTCAACCCGGCACTGACGGGTCGTGCTTTCCTGTTTTTTGCTTACCCGGCCAATATGTCAGGTAATGCGGTATGGACGGCAGCCGATGGCTTTACCGGTGCGACAGCATTGAGTAATGCGGCTGAAGGCGGCGTACAAGCTATTATTGATGCGGGTGTTAGCTGGAGTGATGCATTCTTCGGCACTATCCAGGGCTCCATGGGTGAAACCAGTACGCTGGCGATCCTGTTGGGTGGTGTGGTACTGCTGGTGATGAATATTGCTGCGTGGCGTATTGTCGCGGGTGTGTTTGGCGGCATGGTGGTTTTCAGTCTGTTGCTGAATATGATTGGCTCAGACACCAACTATATGTTTGCCCTGCCGTGGTACTGGCATCTGGTCGTTGGTGGTTTTGCGTTCGGTATGATCTTTATGGCTACCGATCCAGTGTCCGCTTCCATGACCGATACCGGCAAGTATGCTTTTGGTGCCTTGATCGGTTTTATGGTGGTTATGATTCGGGTGGTTAACCCGGCCTTCCCTGAAGGCATGATGCTGGCCATTCTGTTTGCCAACCTGTTTGCGCCACTGATCGACCATTTCGTAGTGCAGGCAAACATCAAGCGGAGGATCGCCCGTGTCAGCTAATAACGACAGCATTCAAAAAACTCTGACGGTTGCTATTTTGCTGTGCCTGGTGTGCTCGGTGATTGTTGCCGGTGCCGCAGTGGGTTTGCGTGGCAAACAGAATGAAAACAAGGCCAATGATAAAAAAATCGCGGTATTACAGGCTGCTGATTTGTATGTCGAAGGCCAGCCGGTAGCTGATCAGTTCACACAGATTTCTACCCGTATTGTTAATCTGGAAGCAGGACGTTTTGCGACGGATGCTGAACTCCAGGAAATCCGTGATGCCGGTTTGACGGTCGAAAACTTCGATCAGAAAAAATCGTCCAAGACGCCTGCGCTGTCTCGTGCCTTGTCTTCTGAAGAAGATGAAGCCAGCATCAAGCGTCTGGAAAAATACGCGGCGGTCTTTATTGTCGGCGGTAGCGATCATATCGAGAAGATTATCCTGCCGGTTCACGGCTATGGTCTGTGGTCTACCTTGTATGGCTTCCTGGCGCTGGAAGGCGACATGGATACCATCGTTGGCCTGGGTTTCTATTCTCATGCTGAGACCCCGGGACTGGGTGGTGAAGTCGATAATCCCAAGTGGAAAGCACTGTGGGTGGGCAAAA
Source organism: Oceanobacter sp. 3_MG-2023 (assembly GCF_030688925.1). Classification (NCBI taxonomy): domain Bacteria; kingdom Pseudomonadati; phylum Pseudomonadota; class Gammaproteobacteria; order Oceanospirillales; family Oceanospirillaceae; genus Oceanobacter; species Oceanobacter sp. 3_MG-2023. The sequence goes on along the minus strand of NZ_JAUYVX010000014.1, from coordinate 47,077 downwards.
AAGTCTTTAATGATCAAGGCAATGTCGCAATCAGTGTCGTAAAAGGTGGTGCAGAAGCCGGTAACCCTTATCAGGTTGATGGCTTGTCTGGTGCTACCTTGACCAGCCGTGGTGTCAGCAATCTGGTACGTTTCTGGGTTGGTGGCAAAGGCTTTGGCGAATTGCTGAACAAACTGAAAGGACAGGGGGCGTAATATGTCTGATCTGAAAAAAGTTCTTACCGAACCGCTTTTCAGCGCAAACCCGATTGCAGTTCAGATTCTGGGTATTTGTTCTGCATTGGCAGTAACGACCAGCCTGAACGTAACACTGGTTATGTGTCTGGCGCTGACTTCGGTAACGGCGTGTTCCAACTTTGGTATCGCGCTGATCCGTAATCATATTCCAAACAATATTCGAATCATCGTACAGATGATCATTATTGCGTCACTGGTTATCGTGGTGGATCAGATCCTCAAGGCGTATGCCTATGAAGTCAGCAAGCAGTTGTCGGTGTTTGTTGGTCTGATCATTACCAACTGTATCGTGATGGGACGCGCAGAAGCCTTTGCCATGAAAAATGGCCCGGTGCTGAGCTTCTTTGACGGTATCGGTAATGGTCTTGGCTACTCCGTGGTTCTGGTTTCTGTTGCGACCGTGCGTGAGTTGTTTGGCTCTGGCAAATTGTTTGGTTTCGAGATCCTGCCATTGATTCAGGATGGTGGCTGGTATCAGTCCAACGGTTTGCTGCTGTTGCCGCCGTCTGCCTTCTTTATTATCGGTGGTTTCATCTGGATTCTGCGTACTGTGAAGACCGAACAGGTCGAAGCACCAGATTTCAAAATCCTGCCTAACACTGAACACTCAGGAGGTCACTAATGGAACACTATATCAGTCTGTTCGTTAAGTCCGTCTTTGTGGAGAACATGGCGCTGTCGTTCTTCCTCGGAATGTGTACCTTCCTGGCAATCTCCAAGAAAATTCAAACGGCGATTGGTCTGGGTGTTGCGGTTATCGTGGTGCTGGGTATTACCACACCGGTCAACAACCTGATTTATACCTACTTGCTTAAAGAAGGTGCATTGACCTGGATCTCCAACGATTTTGCTGCGGTTGATCTGAGCTTCCTGGGCCTGCTGACCTATATCGGTGTTATTGCCGCCATGGTCCAGATCCTGGAAATGGTGCTGGATAAGTATGTACCGGCTTTATATAACGCGCTGGGTGTATTCCTGCCGCTGATCACGGTGAACTGCGCCATTATGGGTGCTGCCTTGTTCATGGTGGAACGTGACTACAACTTTGGTGAAAGTACCGTATTCGGTATTGGTGCCGGTGTGGGTTGGGCGTTGGCCATTGCTGCTTTGGCAGGCATTCGTGAAAAACTGAAGTACAGCGATGTGCCAGCAGGTCTGCAAGGTCTGGGTATTACCTTTATGACTGTAGGTCTGATGTCTCTTGGCTTCATGTCCTTCTCTGGCGTATCACTGTAAGGAGACGAAGTTTTGGATATTGAAATTATTCTGGGCGTAGTGATGTTCACCGTGATTGTATTGTCACTGGTGTTCATCATTCTAGGCGCTCGCTCCCGGCTGGTTAGCTCGGGTGATGTAACCATCATGATCAACGGCGAGCGGGAAGTAAAAACCGAAGCCGGTGGCAAGCTGCTGCAAACTCTGGCCGCTAATAATATCTTTCTGTCGTCTGCTTGTGGCGGCGGTGGTACCTGTGCCCAGTGCAAGTGCAAGGTAACGGAAGGTGGCGGTGAAATGCTACCTACCGAAGCCTCTCACTTCACCAAGGGTGAGGCCCGTGAAGGATGGCGGTTATCCTGTCAGACACCAGTCAAGCAAGATATGGTGGTTGAAGTTCCGGAAGAAGTGTTTGGGGTGAAAAAGTGGGAAACGACCGTTGTTTCCAACCCGAACATGGCAACCTTTATCAAGGAGCTGACACTGGCTTTGCCTGAGGGCGAAAACGTTGACTTCCGTGCTGGTGGTTACGTGCAGCTGGAATGTCCTCCGTATGAAATCAACTTCTCTGACTTCGATATTGAAGAGCAGTATCGCGGTGACTGGGAGCGTTTTGGTTTCTTCGACATCAAGGCTGTTAACAAGGAAACCACCATTCGTGCCTATTCCATGGCTAACTATCCTGAAGAAAAAGGTTTGGTGAAGTTCAATATTCGTATTGCAACGCCACCACCAGGATCCCAGGGTATTCAGCCAGGTATTATGTCGACCTTCGTCTTTAACCTGAAACCAGGTGACAAGGTGACGGTATACGGTCCATTTGGTGAGTTCTTTGCTCGTGATACCGATGCGGAAATGGTCTTTATCGGTGGTGGTGCCGGTATGGCACCGATGCGTTCGCATATCTTCGATCAGCTCAAGCGTTTGCACTCCAAGCGCAAGATCAGCTTCTGGTACGGTGCGCGTTCATTACGCGAACTGTTCTATCAGGAAGAGTACGACAAGCTGGCTGAAGAGAATGAAAACTTCGAATGGCACGTGGCGATGTCTGATCCACAGCCAGAAGATAACTGGGACGGTCTGACCGGCTTTATCCATAACGTACTGTATGAACAGTACCTCAAGGATCACGCTGCGCCAGAAGATTGTGAGTACTATATGTGTGGGCCTCCAATCATGAACCAGTCTGTAATCAACATGTTGCTTTCTCTGGGTGTTGAGCCTGAGAACATCATGCTGGATGACTTCGGTGGCTAATCACTGAGTTGTTCCTGAAAGCCGCGCTGACAGCGCGGCTTTTTTTTGCCTGTTATTTGAGCGCAAAGAGGGCGACCCGGTTTTCTGGCGATAGAAAGGTAGTGAAACTCGGACTCATCAGGAAGGTATTGTGACAATGGGGCATTTTTAACCCTATTTCAGTCTATTTCACTCATGTCGCATGTCGAATGACACAATCGTGGTTTAGTATAAATACTAGAGGTGTGTTTGTTACTGCACCGACCGTCACTAGAAAGGGTATTATGCTGTCAAACGATCAAGCACCATCTGCCAGCGAGCAGAGTGAAAATAATCAGAACAATAACAAGCCGCCTATCTACTGGGTTCCGACCATCATGTTTGCAGCCAGCACGCTGGGCGTCTTGACCCTGGTGCCCTGGTATGGCTTCACCTATGGTTATGAGACCTCGGCCTGGGTTACCTATATTGTGATCACCTGGCTGACAGGGATGGCGATTACCGGTGGCTATCATCGTCTCTGGTCGCACAATGCCTATGAAGCACACTGGGTGTTGCGCCTGTGGTACGTCTTGTGGGGAGCTTCTGCCCTGCAGAATACCGTGTTGGAATGGTGTTCTGGCCACCGCAAGCACCATCGTTATGTTGATGATGTCGAGCATGATCCATACTCCGCCAAGCGGGGGTTGTGGTTTTCCCATATCGGCTGGATGCTGCGAGAGTGGCCGTCAGGCAAAACTGACTACGCCAACGTCAAAAACCTGCTGAAAGACCCCATTGTGATGTGGCAAGACAAATACTACGTCTGGATTGTATTAGCCATGAACGTGGGTCTGCCTGCTGCGCTGGGATGGATGTTCGGGGATGTCTGGGGCATGTTGCTGCTGGCGGGTTTGCTGCGCTTGTTTACGACCCATCACGTTACTTTTTTTATTAATTCCATTGCTCATAAATGGGGTAGCCAGCCTTATACCGATGAAAATACTGCACGCGATAATCCGTTTTTTGCCTTTCTGACCCATGGTGAGGGCTATCACAATTACCACCATATTTTCCAGAATGACTACCGCAATGGTATTCGCTGGTATCACTGGGACCCAACCAAATGGTTTATCAAGGCCTGCTCATGGGTTGGCCTGGCCTCTAATCTGAAAACCATATCTGATTTTAAAATCCAGCGCGCCAAGGTTCAGATGCAGTTCAAGCGAGCGAAGGAAGAGCTGGCTTTGCGGCAGCTTAAAGAAGCCGATTACCAGCGCTGGAGTGCGGTGCTGGAAAATGAATATGCCCAGTTTAAATCCATGCTGAACGACTGGACCAACCTGCAAGGGGAGCGTTACTCCAGTACGCGTCAGTCTCTGGCTTGTCGCTGGGAAAAGGCGGCGATTCGTACGCGCTACCAGGAGCTGGAATATGCGCTCAGAATGCAGCACCAGCGTATGCAGGCGTTGATGCTTGAACTGACGCCTGCCTGATCAGAGGTGGTCGCCAGGAAAACACCATAGTCATTGCATCCTGTCACGGCCCTTGGTTAGTATGGCGCGGATTGTTCATATCAACCGACCAGACAGGAGAGAGGCATGGCGAATGTACTGATTACCGGGGCCAACCGGGGTATTGGGCTAGAACTGGTACGTCATTTTTCCAGTCGTGGAGACTGCGTTATGGCGGTTTGTCGTGAGTCTTCGGAAGCATTGGATACACTGGCAGACCAGATTATTACCGGTATCGATATGACCGATGCCGAGGCTGTCCAGGGGTTGCAAACGATCGTGGCGGAGCTGTTGGATGGACCGCTCGATCTACTGGTCAATAATGCCGGTATCTTTGCCAACGACACTCTGGATCAGCTGGACTTCGAGCAGATCAGTCGCCAGTTTGAAGTGAATACCCTGGCACCGCTGCGGCTCGTACACACCTTGCTGCCGCTGATGTGTGAGGGCAGTAAAATTGCCAATATCACCAGCCGCATGGGATCTATGGCAGATAATGGTTCCGGTGGTTACTACGGCTATCGAGCATCCAAGGCTGCATTAAACGCGTTCGGCAAAAGCCTGGCAGAAGATCTCAGACCTCGCGGTATTGCCGTGGCACAATTACATCCCGGCTTTGTCCAAACCCGCATGGTGAACTTTGCGGGTGATATTTCTCCGCAGCAAGCAGCCGAAGGGCTGGTTGCTCGCATCGATGAACTGACAATAAGCAACAGTGGTGGTTTCTGGCATTCCAATGGCCAGCCTTTACCCTGGTGACATTCGTTATACACACCGCTACAACAACCGCTTCAACAGGATATTTACATGGCAAATGCCCGTATCACCAAAAAATACCATACACGTTACCTGGCTGATTTTTTTGTCGAATGCACTCAGGCAAAAGAGTGGGAAGAGAAACTCAAGGCACTGAGCCTGGAAGATAAAACCGATACAGCGATTGATGGGTTCCCGGCCAGCTTCGAACAAGAATTCCCTGAAGTGGCTGGTCTTGGTCTTCATTACTGCATCGAACGCGTTGAACTGGCCGATATTCCGCGTGCTGCTTCTTGCTGGTGGCCGGTCGATGAAGCGACCCAGTATTTTATGTGCTACCCGGCCGACTTCCCACAAAGCGCGATCTTTATGGCCATCGATTTCGATAATACCGATCATGAATGTGGTCATGACCACTAGGCACGACCCGGTAACACCTTTCTGAATAATCCCTGCCATTGGTCTGGCATGACAGCGCCCGCTTGAGCTTCGTCTCAAGCGGGCGTTGCTGTTTTTGATCAGTGTTGATGGATTATCTCTCCTCAGGCCATTGTTGTGATTGCCGGATCTGCAACGGAGGCTGTTTTTATCAGGTTTGTTACTTCGTTAGGTAGTTTGTATATATAACGACATGGTGTCTGTTTTGCGACATGAGCGGTCACGTTTGATTTATAAAAATCTATAGAAATCAATGTATTATAAATTTATACAGATGGTACCTGTTTTGCTTCTTAAGTTATTACTATTGAAGCATTCCTATAAAGGTAACCAAAGTGAACGTGTTGTGGGAAAAAACCGGAAGATGTAATAGCTGGCTGCTGCATATCCTCTTGGGGGTGATGTTACTGTCTGCTCATCAGTCTGTGGTCGCGGCCAAGACAACGTCGATGACAACCGATATGGCTGGCAGAGAAGTCATCTTGCCTGATCATATACATCGCCCACTCGGGGCCGCTCCTCCCTTGACTGCTCTGCTTTACGCACTCGATCCTGAGTTGGTACTGGCGTTGAATATTCCTTTTTCTCCGGCCAGCGATGGCTTTGTTGATCCTCGGATGTCGACCCTGCCGATTATTGGCAGTTCCATGGGGCATGGCCGCCAGGTTAACCCTGAAACCTTGCTGCAATTGCAGCCGGATGTGGCACTGGTTTGGTTAAACCGGTTTATGTCCCCAGGCAGTGATGTGATTGAAAAGCCGTTTCGCACCACCGGCATTCCGATTGTGTACGTCAAGCTGGATACGCTGGAAGACTGGATAGCCGCATTTGAGTATGTCGGGTCTTTGGTTGGGCGGGCTGAACGGGGCAAGCAACTGGCTGCCTATATCCGCCAGTCCTTGCAACGGGTTAGCAGCGGGTTGGCTGGTATTGGCAATAAACAACGGGTGACCGTGTATTACGCCGAAACAGCCGACGGCCTGGCTACCGATTGTCATACCTCCTTCCATACTGAAGCAATCAACCTGGCTCACGGGTACAACCTTTATCGTTGTCAGCCGAAAACCATGATGGGGCAGGAGCGAGTGGATATGGAGCAGGTCATGCTTTGGAATCCGCAGTATATCGTCGCCCAGGACTCTATGTTTACTCGTAGGGCAGCTGCCGATAAACGCTGGCAGCGGCTTTCAGCCTTCCTCAATCAACGGGTACTGACTGTGCCGCATTTACCCATGAACTGGCTGGATCGGCCACCGTCTTTTATGCGGGCGTTAGGTATCCAGTGGCTGGCGAATGCGTTTTATCCACAACAGTTTCCATTCAACCTGAAAGAAGAAACCCGTCATTTTTACCAGCTGTTTCTGGGTGTGGATCTGACCGATCAGCAGCTGGCAATCTTGCTGGATAGCGACCAGGCAATCAAAGGAGATGAGTAATGAGCAAGCGTGATATCGACGAATTGAACCGGATACCAGCGGATGCCAAACAAATAGACTGCTTTTGCAGTGGCTCCCAGCTGCAAGCCGAACCGCAGGAGCGCTGGATGAATCGTAAAGAGACAGAAGCTTTTCCAGCGGTGCCATTGCCCTCCAGCGCATTGTATAACGAGGTCGGGGCCGAGGCTCTGACCGGCTTGGTTGAGCGGCATCACCAACGGCTTCAGCTCAGCGTGATCGGTACCTTGTTTCCACAGCAACCCCATGCCTTTGCCGCTACGGTCGCCAAAAGTGTGGCCTTTATTCTGGAAGGGGCCGGGGGGCCGGTTGATTTTACCGAACGGCATGGAGAGGTGCGTATGCGTGAGCGACATTTCCCTGTCAGTATTGATGAAGCCGCACGTGATGTCTGGTTGCTGGAATTATTGCGCAGCTTTGATGATGTGGACTTTCCATCGCACTGGCGGGACACCTATTGGCGTTGGATGGAGGCATTTTCTTTACGTATGGTGAACCGCCGCACACGTATGGAACCGTTATCGCGTTATCGGCTGGCAGATGCCCAGGCCAGTCTGCTGGCCAACCTGGCGGCGTTTGGCCGCCTAGAGCAATGACGGACTGGTTATTAAAAGCCTCCGGGCGACTGTCATACCACTGGCCAGATTACCTGTCTGGCCGCTGGATGCTATTGGTCGGACTACTGTCAGCCGCCATTCTACTGTCCTTGGTTTCAGGCCGTTATGCACTGGAAATACAGGATATTGTACAGTTTTTTATGGCCCATATTGGCTGGCAGACAATGGATAGCAATCGCTACGAGTTGCTGGAAACCTTGCTGATGGAGATTCGCTTGCCCCGGTTGCTAACTGCGGCTTTGGTGGGGGCTGCGCTGGCCGTTTCTGGCTCAACCTATCAGGCGGTGTTTATTAACCCTCTGGTTTCTCCCGGATTATTGGGAGTACTCGCAGGATCTTCATTCGGTGCTGCCTTGATGATGGTCTTGGCGCCAGCCTGGTGGATGGTACAGCTGGGGGCCATCGCTGGCGGCCTGTTAGCCGTGGTAGTGGCGCTGGGAATTGGCCGCATGTTTGGTAATGCCTCGACCATTATGCTGGTGCTGGGCGGTATTTTTACCGGCGCCTTGTTTGCCGGCCTGCTGGCATTGGTAAAATACGCTGCCGATCCTTATGAGCAGTTGCCAGCCATTATCTATTGGCTGATGGGGTCGCTGGGGTTAGCCAATATGGGTGATCTGGCCCTGTATGCACCACTGATGCTGGCAGCGATTATTGGTTTGACGTTACAGGGGAGGGTGCTGGATATACTGACCCTGGGAGACGATAGTGCAACGGCGCTGGGGTTGTCGGTCAGTCGGGTACGGCTGATGCTGATTCTGCTGGCAACGCTGGCATCGGCATTAACGGTCTCGCTGGTGGGTATGATCGGCTGGGTTGGCTTGCTGGCCCCTCATATTGCCCGCCTGCTGGTCGGGCCATTAAATCGCCAGCTGATACCGGCCAGCGCCCTGGTTGGCGCCATTTTCATGCTGTTCGCCGACGTGTTAGCCAGAAGCCTCATGGCGGCGGAACTCCCTATTGGTGTTGTGACCGAACTGATCGGACTGCCTGTGTTTCTGTTGGTGTTGCGTAATGTTCGTAAAGGGTGGAATACATGAACGATATTGTGATGACGGTTAGTCACCTGACGTTCCGCTACCCGCACCAACCTCAGCAGACAATTCTGAATGACATCAGTTTTCATATTGGCACTGGAGAAGTGGTGTCCTTGTTGGGCGCCAATGGCTGCGGTAAAAGCACCTTGCTGAAACTGTTGCAAGGGTTGTTGCAGCCGACTCAAGGCGATGTTTACTTGCTTGGCAAGCGAGTGCAGGAGTGGACGCGGCGGGATATTTCCCGGCTGATTGCTTATGTTCCTCAGGCGGGACAGCTGCCTTTCCCATACCGGGTACGGGACCTGGTCGCGATGGGGCGTATTCCTCACCACGGCTTTTATCATCAACCTGGCAAAGATGATGACGCGGCAATTGATGAGGCTATGCAGCGTTTGGGGATCTCCGACCTGGCCAATAAAACCTGTACCGAACTCTCTGGTGGTCAGCAACAGCTCTGTTTTCTCGCCCGGGCGCTGGCGCAGCAAACGACGGTGATCCTGATGGACGAACCGGTGAACGGCCTGGACTTTGGTAACCAGTGGCGTTTGCTTTCCCTGCTAAAAGATCTCGCCGCCGACGGCTACAGCATTATAAAAACCACCCACTACCCGGATCATGCTCTGGGGTTGCCGGGGAGGGCGGTGTTGTTGCATCAAGGAAAAATCCTGCAGCAAGGGCCGCCACCAGAAGTGATTAACCCGGCGTCTATCCGGACGCTGTACCAGTTGGACGAAAGCAGTTATCCCGCCTTGCGTTACCATCATAATCCTCAAGAAAGCTGAGAGTGGGGTTGGGGTTCAGAAGTCAAAAACTGAATCACCCCGGCTTTTGGGAAGGCTCCAATTTATTGGAGCACTGTCATTTATAGATGTGACCTGAAGTGTGAACGCACTGGCGCATGCCTTGCCCCCGTCTCAATGGACTGGCTATCCAGCCCTACAAGTCAATCTAGCTTCGATTAACAATCAGTTGACTCAATATATGTAAATATAAGTAATATAAAAATAGGATATTTCTCAGGCTTGTTTGATCTAAAAACAGCCTTCTAGTCAAAAAGCGGATCAAAAAAGAACCAAAAAGCTACTAAAAACACAATTCCGTCTTATTTACGACAATTATAGGTATTTGTACTACATATAACATTGCAAGCCTGCCAAACGCCGCCAATCTCCTGTTGATGCCACCTTCAGTACATCACGGTATATCACTGTAATTTTGATTTATTTACTTAAAAATCAAATAGTTATTTTTAAGTGATGGTGGTTTTTCTGGTTGAGAAAACTTCATGCAACAACTGGTATATCTGTTGCTATTCCCTCCGTATGTGTCGTTATTTAGTTAAACCTTATAGAAAAGTGTTCGCTTGCCAAATTCCTGCGCTGGCAAGTGGTAGCAACACCAAGCGGGTAACCCTCACTAGTGACACTTGATGGAGAATAACCCTATGAAAAAGCAAGTTCTGCCCGTTATCAGCACTCTCGCCATGGCCATCGCCTTCAGCGCTTCCGCCCAGGCGGTTACCGTTGAAATCGCCGCTGCCAAGCTATTTGAAGATGCGCTGGGTTCAGGCACTACCGAAGGCCCGGTGATCCAGGCATTCAAGGCATCCAGTGCCTATACCAATCTGGGCTACAGTGTTGATTTTACGATTGCTACGGGTTCGTCTGGTAGCCACGCAACCACCATTGCCAATAACCTGGATAACGACGTAGTGGTCTACGAGTTATTTATTTCGGCGGATACCGATTATCCCGATGATCTCTACGACGACTACTACGCACTGGGCTACACCTCCTCGGTAGAAGTTGTTTCCGAAGGCAAGCTGATGCACTGGTCCAATGGCAATGTTGATGTTTCTACCAATTGGCCCACCAATTTTATTGCCAACTACACCAGCCCTGGTATTGGTATCTGTAATCCAACCAATGGTCCTTACGGTGTGGCCGCAGAAGATATGATCGATGACTATTACTCTCCGATCAGCTCCTCCTCTGATACCACCCAATACAGCACCATCAAAATGGTCGACAACAATGTGTCGAGCGGCACGATGGAATCCGGCTTTGTGCCGACCGCACTGCATTGCAGCAGTGGCACCGTCAGTGTGCCAAGCGGTGCCACCTATCATGTGTTTGACGATACCTATGATCATGGAGCGATCCAGATCTACAGTGGCACGACCAATGTAGATACCGCGGTAGCCACCTTCATGACCTGGCTTGCCAGCAGCGCTGGTCAGGCCGAGCTGGAAGATTACTGTCTGGCGTTCTGATCCCACTCGCCCTGTTAGGCATCGCTGACAGGGCTCCTCTTGTTGTGCAACCCGTTAATGATGTCTATGCCACCTGCACTGGCGGGCCTGGTATTGGGAGAGTTTTTGTATGAACCGATGTTATCGCACGGTCTTTAACCCCAGTGTGGGTGAGTATCAGGCAACCTCTGAACTCAGTCGCTGCCGTAGCCGCAGCGCCACGGTCCGTTCCGTTTCCCGTTCTGCCATGCGCAGCGGCTTGTACGCCTGTTGCTTGCTGGCCAGCCTGCCTGCTCTGGCGACCGATTTACCCACCGGTGCCGATATTGTGTCTGGCGAGGCCAGTATCAGTACCAGCGGCAACGATATGGCCATCAATCAGAGCACTGACAGCCTGATTACCAATTGGCAAACCTTTGATATTGGTGCAGAAAACAGTGTGACCTTTGTTCAGCCATCGTCGGATTCGGTGGCATTAAACCGGGTAGTGACCAGTGATGCGTCGGAGATTTACGGCAGTCTGAGTGCCAATGGCAAGGTCTTTCTGATCAACAGCAGCGGTATCTTGTTTGGTGAAAATGCTTCGGTGGATACCGCCGGTCTGGTGGCTTCGACCCTGGATATCAGCGATGACGACTTTCTGGACGGCAATTACCAGTTCAGTGGCGATGGCGATAATGCCGCCGTGGTTAACAACGGCAGCCTCATCAGCGATGGTGGTGCCGTCGCTCTATTAGGGGGCAGCGTCACCAACAACGGGGTCATCAGCGCTCGACTGGGCACGGTAGCGCTGGCAGCAGGTAACGTCATTACGCTGGATTTTGCTGGAGATGGCCTGCTTTCTGTGGCAATTGACGAAGCCACCCTAGGCGCTCTGGTCGCCAACCACCAGCTGATTCAGGCCGATGGCGGCCAGGTCATTCTGACCGCCAGTGCCGCCGACAACCTGTTACAGACAGTGGTGAATAACGACGGCATCATTCAGGCTGCCAGCCTGGAAGATCATAACGGCACCATAGTGCTCAACGGCGGCGATGGTGCTGTTGAGATGTCCGGTACTCTCGATACCTCATCAGTCGACACCACAGCAGCCGACGAGCAAACCAGCAGCGGCGGCACCATCCAGATCAGCGGTAGCAGCATCAGCCTCACAGCGGCCACTCTGGACGTATCAGGTACCACAGGCGGTGGCAGCATTGAAATCGGCGCCGGTTATCAGGGCAGTGATTATTCGTCGACCGGCCTGACCGACAGCAGCAGTCTCACCAATGCCACCAGTATCAGCATTGATAACGACAGCAGCCTGTTGGCCGACGCTGGCAGCAGCGGCGACGGTGGCACCATTGTGGTGTACGCCGAACAAGACACCCAGGCGGGTGGCCGCTATTCCGCCACCGGTGGCAGCACCTCCGGCGACGGTGGTCTGATTGAAACCAGCGCCAGCAGCCTCAGCGTCGCCAGTGCCATCAGCATAGACACCAGTGCTGCGAACGGGGCAACCGGCAGCTGGTTACTAGACCCGGATGGCTTTACCGTCGGTGACGACGGCGATATGACCGCAGCAGCCCTGACCAGCGCCCTGCAAACCAGCAATGTCACCATTCAATCGACCGATGGCAGTGGCGACGACGGCGATATTACCATTGCCGACGATGTCAGCTGGAGCAGCAATGCCCTGACCCTGACCGCCACCCATAACATCAACGTCAATGCCGTAATGACAGCCACCGACAACGCCGGACTGGTCGCCAACTATGGTACTGGCATCGATGAGGACGGCGTTCTCTACGGCCTGTACACCCAACAGGGAGGTAATAGCAGCTTCACCGGACGAATCGATCTGGACGAAACCGTCAGCGTGGTGATGAACGGCAATAGCTATACCGTGATTACCGACGCCAGCCAGCTGGCCGATATTGCCAGCCAGCTGGCCGATATTGCCAGCGACGGTTACTACGTACTGGGTGTTGACCTGGGTGATGGCTTTGATGACCAGACCATTAGCAGTTTTGCCGGTGTCTTGAACGGCTTTGGCCATACCTTCAGTTATAGCAACGACTATGACGACAGCGGCATTGCCAGCGGCCTGTTCGGTACACTGGAAAACAGCGCCCTGGTCTCCAACCTGATTCTGACCGCTGGCAATATCGACGGTCAGGACAGCGGCTCAGCCAGTGCTATTGGTGCACTGGCCAATATCAACTACGGCAGCATTATCAACGTCGGTAGCGGAGTCGCTGTGAAAGATACCCTGGCCGATGACGAGGGTAACTCCAGCATTGGTGGCCTGGTCGGCATCAACTACGGCCTGCTGGCCAACAGCTATACCTACTCAGGAAGTCTCTACATCGTCAATATCGGTGGCGGCCTGGTGGGCACCAATGAAACCAGCGGTGTCATTGTTAACAGTTCTACGCGCTACAACGGTGCTACCGTCGATGCCGATGCGGCCACAGTGACCTATTTGGGCGGGCTGGTCGGGGTTAACAACGGTACGATCAGCAAAAGCTATTCAACCTTACTGGTCGATACCGGTTCCAGTAGATATGACGAAGAGGATTTTCCTGACCTGATTGCCGGTGGCTTTGTTGGCCAGAATAACGGCACCATCGACCAGTCGTATGCATACCATGACACTGAAACGGGTACCGGCAGTATGACCAGTGGCCTAAGCACGGTCGGTGGTTTTGTCGGCGAAAATACCGGTACCATCACCAATGCCTATGCCTACGACATGCTCTACGGCAATAAAGCTTATGCGGCCGGCTTTGCCTACATTAACAGCGGCACCATTGAAAACAGCTATGCCCGCTTTACCAGTAGCGCCTCTTCTGTAAGGACCGTATATGGCTTTGTTGCCTACAACACAGGCACCATCAGCAACAGCTACTGGACCCATAACGAGGGTGGTACGGCAGTGGACTCTGTCGACGACGATGGTTCTGAGGACTACGTCGATCTCACCACAGAGCTGGGTGCTGAAGAAGCCTCCGACCTCGCCAACTATGTCGGTTTCGATTCGGAAATCTGGAGCAGTGCTGGCAGCGGCTTCCCCATGCTGGCAGCTCTGAATGCGGTTTATGTGTCCAACTCTCTCAGTAGCAGAATAACGCTGGACTACGGCGAAGATGCGTATACCTCAGGGAATCTCTCCATTTATGGCCTGCAGGCGGGCGACACCGCTGCCGATGTGCTGTTCATTGATGAAAGTGCGCTGTCCTGGGGGTATCTGGATGCCGGCGACTACAACGCCACCGATGTGACGGTGAGCAGTGTTGATGGTTACAGCATCCTCGGTAATTTCACCGTCACTCCGGCAGAGATCAACCTCGATTATAATAACTACACCACTTACGCCGCTAAAGAATACGATGGCACCACGGATGTGAACCTTGACGGTAACAGCAGCTTTAATGGTCTGATCGGCGACCAGACCCTTACCTTCAGCTACGATGCCTCATACGACTCCGCCGATGTCGCCTGGAGTGACGGCTATGTCACCAGCCAGACTATTACCGTTGACAATATCAGTGTCAGCGATGGTGACAACGGCGGCAAGTCTTCCAACTATGTTCTCAAAAGCGACAGCTTTACCGCCAGCGCAGTAATTTCCCAACGGCTGGTCGACAGTTCGGAACTCAGCAGCAGCGCCAGTGACAAGACCTATGACGGCACGACCACTGCCGATGTCAGCCTCAGCATCACCGACAGCCTCGCCGCTGACACCCTTGCCAGTGGCGAACTGAGCCTGGAGTACGACAGTGCCGACTTCGACAGCGCCGATGCTGGCGATGATCAGACAGTCACCGTCAGCGGTATCAGCCTGGCTGGCGACAGTGCCGCTAATTATCTGTTGGAAAACGACACCAGTACCACGGAAGCCAGCATCAACCCACTGGTATTAACCGTGTATGGCAGCACCACCGACACCGAACTCGACAGCACGACGATCAGCGCCGACGAGTTGAGCCTCTCAGGTGTATTGGAAGGCGATACCGTCAACCTCAGCGGCACAGCCAATCTGCTTTCCAGCGAGGAGGGAAGTAATGAACTGGACATCAGCAATCTGACTATTGATAACGCCAACTACACCCTGGTGGATGCTGATACCAGCTTTGTAATTTCCGAAGCCTTACGGGTCGCCATATCCAGCAGTAACGGCGTCACCCTGGATGAAGACGTCAACACCACCAGCATCACCACCACCGAGTCCAGCAGCTGGATCAACTGGCAGGTCTTCTCGATTGACGCAGGCGAAACCGTCACCATCACCCAGCCAGATGGCAGTTCGGTATTACTGAACCGTGTCACCGGCGATGCCGCCAGTATTATTGACGGTACCTTGCTATCCAATGGCCGGGTATTCCTTCTTAACTCCAATGGCGTGCTGTTCAGCAGCAGCTCCTACGTCGACGTGGCCGCTCTGGTCGCCAGCACGCTCAGCCTCAGCAACGATGAGCTGATGGACGGTGACGACCAATACATCTTCTCCGTTGGCTCCAGTGAAACCGGCTCGGTGGTCAGCGAGGGTGATATCGTGATTGCCGACGGGGGCTTGCTGGCGCTGCTCAGTAGCCAGGGCGTCAGCCAGAATGGCAGTCTCTCCGCCACCAATGGCAGTGTGGTACTGGCCGCGACTTCCGGGCTGACACTGACCACCGACGACACTGGGCTGACTGACTACCAGCTGGACGATGTCAGCGGTGCACTGACATTCGGTGGCAGCGCCAGCATCAGTAATGGTCTGCTGGAAACCGCCGGTGAAACCCTCAACCTCGACAGCCTGACGCTGATCGACGACAGCGCAGCGGCGACCTGGTCCGTCTCTGTGCCTGCCATCAGCATTGGCGACAGCGGCCTGTTCAGCGCCGACGAAGTAGCCGCCCAACTGGCCGTACGCAACCTGTTGCTCAATGCCATGGATGGAGGCATCACCATCAGTGATGACATCCGCTGGAGCAGCGATAGCACCCTTGGACTGGCCAGCACAGACACCCTGGACATCAATGCTCGCCTGAACGCCAGCGGCGCCAGTGCCGGACTGATTATCGAGGGCGATTACGCCATTAATAGTGAGCATCTGGACTACAACGCCGACACCACTGGCTATGCCGACGCCGGCATTACCCTCAGGGGCGCCAATGCCAGCCTCACTATCGACGGTAACGATTACGTACTGCTGCACGACATGGACGATATTGAAGCCATCAATGACGTCGGCGGCAGTGGTTATTACGCCATCGCCAATGATATTGATGCCAGTGCCTACGGCGATACCGAAGCGGTCGTCACGACCTTTACCGGCGTATTGGCCGGGTTGGGCAATACCATTGCCAGCCTGACCGTGGATACTGGCTACGAGAGCTACGCCGGCCTGATTGGCCAGGCCACCGACGCTGTGTTCCGCGATCTGTTTCTAGATACCATTGATATTGCCGGGTTCGCATATATCGGTGGCTTGCTGGGCTATGGCAGCAATATCACCCTCGACAATATTCGTGTCAGTGGTGCGGTTACGGGTAATGTTGATAACACCCAGACCGGCACTGAAACCAATACAAACATCGGGGGTATTGCCGGGGCCATAGCCCTGGGCAACGTAAATAATGTGTCGTCCTCCGCCACCGTCACCGGCAATCAGGCTGACGCTATCAGTGCAGATATCACTATTACTACGGGTAACATTGGCGGTCTTATCGGCGGAGCCAGCGGTATTACCCTGACCAATGCCTATAACACTGGCGACGTAACGGGGCACTCTGGTGTGGGTGGCCTGATTGGCAGAATCAATAGCTACACAGCCACCGATGGCACCGTTGTGGACTCAGTTGTGGAATACGCCTGGAACACGGGCAGCATCAGCGGTGACGACGTCTACCTGGACGACGGTACTGCCGGAAATATTTCCTACGCCGTTGGCGGTCTTTTTGGCAGTGTGGCCAACGCCATTATCAGCCACGTCTGGAGCACCGGCGATGTCTATGGCGGCGGCTACACAGGAGGTCTGATCGGTGCTGCAACCGACAGTGATATCAGTGATGCCTCCGCCAGTGGCGATGTCTATGCCTACAACGTCGAAAACGACCATTTCTTCCAGACCAGCATTGGCGGCCTGATTGGCGACATGTCTGGAGGCAGTGTCTCGGACTCCAGTGCCAGCGGGGATGTTTATGCCGATTCAACTGACGACCCTTATTACACCTATATGAGTGTGGGAGTCGGCGGTCTGGTCGGCACTCTCGAAGACGGCACCATCAGTAACTCCAGCGCCACTGGTAACGTGACTGGCGGTAGTATGGTCGGTGGCCTGGTCGGCCAGAACGAAGGTGGCAGCGTCAGCGATTCCAGTGCCAGTGGTAATGTTGACGGCGCCGTTGCCACGGGTGGCCTGGTCGGTCACGACGAAGAGGGCAGCTACACCAACTCCACATCCAGTGGCGATGTCTCCTATATTCTGGAGCCGCAATCGGCTATTGATAACTCCGCAGATACCCTCTCAGATGGGGATTCTGACGACTCAGATACCAACAGCGGCAACACCTCTACCTCTGCCACCACAGCAGCCCGCGCTGCGGTAGATGCCAGCCAGCAAGACCTGCCTGAAACCGAATCCGCTACCGACCGCTTTGACGGCGACTCCAGCGACGATCTGGCACTGATTGCCGCCCGCGAAGGCGGTGGCGAACAGGGCGACGGCAGCTACAGCGCCGACGTCCATGAAATCGAGATTGACGGGGTGATCTATCAGTTAAGCGAAGACGACTGTGATCCAGCCAACGAAGACTGCCAGGGAGACGACCAGTGAGCACTCTGAAACCAAGCTGCAATAACCAGCCATCTGGCACTGTCAAGCCGCTGCTTGTTCTGCTGAAGGCAGCGTTGCTGCCATCTACTCTGGCGCTGCTGGCTTTGCCCGCGGCAGCCGAGCCTGAACCGCAGCCGTTCGTCACTGTGCAACAGCATGGTGGTAGCGCTGCCCAGCAGTTGCAGGCAATAGAAACAGAGATTGCCCAGCAACAATTGCTGCAACCATTGACCGACCGGGTGACCTTCCATCAGCAGAACGAACCCGATTCACTGTTTGAAATCCGGCAGGGGGGAATTGCCATGCCGGGTCAATGCAATAACCCACCTTGTCAGGGGGAGGATCGTCCATGAATCGATTGCTTTATCGTGCCCTGTTGTTATTACCGATCGGCATATTACCAACGGCCGTGATGGCCCAGACTGCACCCGCAGGCGATCAGGTATTACGAGAAATCCAGCCAGCGGCAGAATTACCCGCACCGCGAGAACTGGACCTGACCATTCCTGCCATGGCTGACCCTGTTGCTCGTTCGTCTGCAGGTACAACCATGCAAATAGTTGGATTTCGCTTTATCGACAATCAGGTCTTCAGTGATGCTGAATTAAGCGCACTGTTAGCGGATCTGGCTGGCAGCATGATGGGGCTAGGTGATCTGGAAGGTGCCGCTGCCCGTGTGACTCACCATTATCGCGATCATGGTTATCCACTCACCCGAGTGGTGATTCCGGCCCAGACCATTCAGGATGGCATCGTGGACATGCAGGTACTGGAAGGTCGGCTGGGCGAGCTGGAAGTCACCAACAATACCCGTCTGAGATCTTTTGGACAGGCACCGCTGACGCTACTGCAAAGCGGTGATGCCATTCGTACCGATGCGCTGGAACGGGCGCTGCTGCTGACCAACGAACGGGCGGGGGTTAATACTCATGCCGTGCTCAGCCCTGGCAGCAGCACGGGCCTGACTGATTTACTGGTGACACTGGAGCCCGAGCCTGCGCTGCAAGGCCAGGTGTCGATTGACAACGGTGGCAACCGCTTCACCGGCAGTTATCGCAGCATGGCGTTACTGAAAGTGAATAACCTGCTGGGGCTGGGTGAACGGGTTGACCTTAACCTGGTCGGCAGCAACGGCAACCAGCAGTACTATTACGGTGGCATTGATATTCCCGTAGGTCGCTGGGGTACCAGTATCGGCGGCGGGTATTCCTGGTTGACCTACGAGCTGGGGGAAGATTTTTCCTACCTCGACAGCCATGGGAGCGCACGTTCCGGTCATTTGTTTGTCCGTCAGCCACTGATCGCCCACCGCGATTTGTGGCTCGACGTCAAATTCGATCGCCAATGGCGGCGTCTGCATGACCAGATCGATCTGGCCGATAGTGAAAGCAAAAATCGCTACCGGGTGAATACCCTGACGTTGGAAGGCAATAACCGGGACCACTGGTTTGGTGGCGGTATGAATGCCTTTGCGCTGGGCTGGGGCCACGGCAGTTTGAATATGCTCAACACCGAAGACAAAAACAGCGACAAACTGGGTGCCCAGGCCATTGGTGGTTTTAATACCGTACGGCCAACACTGGTGCGACTGCAACGACTGGATGATCGTTTCAGTCTGTTTGCCCGCCTGCGCGGCCAGTGGGCGGATGGCAACCTGGGGGGCGGTGAGAAATTCAGCCTTGGCGGCAGCAGTGGTGTGCGGGCTTATCCTCAGGGAGAAGCCCAGGGAGACCTGGGCTGGCTGGCTACTACCGAATTGCGCTACAACCTCAATCACTATGTACAGTTGAACGCGCTGTTTGACTACGGTGCCGTGACCATCAACAAAGACCGCTGGGACGACAGCGACAACCACCGCCACCTGAGCTCGGTTGGGGTCTCAGCAGTGCTTTATTATGCCGACTTTACCGTCGATATAAGCTCATCCTGGAAAGCAGGTTCAGAGGCACCGGAAAGTGATGATGATAAAACCCCACGAATCTGGGCCCAGGCCAGCTGGACTTTCTGAGCAGGAGCAAGTGTATGAATATGGATGTGTTGGCGGGTGTGATCGACTATGGCGTGATTCTGTTTCTCGCGTTTCTCAGTGTGGTGGTTGTCGCCGTCGGGCTGGAGCGCTTTGTGCGCTACCGGCAGTTGAAACTTAGCGATTTCAATGACCTGAAAAGTCTTGAACTGGCGTTGTCTGACAAGCTGATTCTGATTTCTACCGTGGCGGCCAACGCGCCTTATATCGGCTTGCTGGGCACGGTATTGGGTATCATGCTGACCTTTTACCGGATGGGTATGGACGCCAATATCGACACCCTCAAAATCATGGTGGGCCTGGCGCTGGCGTTGAAAGCCACTGCTGCCGGTCTGTTGGTCGCGCTGGTTGCGGTGGTGTTTTATAACCTGTTGATGCGGCGCGCCAAGGTGTTGATGCTGAAGTGGGAGATCGCCAATGGATGACAAGGCGTTTGAAAGCATGAACATGGTACCGTTTATCGACATCATGCTGGTGTTGCTGACGATTGTGCTGATGACGTCAAGCTTTATTGTCAGTGGCAAGATTCCGCTCAATCTGCCCAGTGCCAGCAATACCGACAAGGATCGTGACCAGCAACGTATGCTGGAACTGGATGCCGAAGGACAGCTATACTTGGACAGCTTGCCAGTGCAGGTAGCGGAACTGGGTAGCGCATTAACCGGGGAAGATCGCCAGACACCGTTTCTGCTGCGGGCGGATAAAAGCATCGCCTTGCAGAAATTTGTCGATGTGATGGACGCGCTCAAAACCCTTGGTTTTACTCGTGTTGCCATCCAAACGGAAGCAGGGGGCTGATATGAGTCTGCGGCCATTTACGCTTTGGCATGGTGCTCTGATATCGGTCTTGCTGCATGCACTGATTGCCTTGCCCTGGCTGCTGGATCTGCAGGCGGCTCCGGTGGCGGAGTCGAAAGAATTGCTGGTGATTGAGCTGGATGGCCTGGAAAGCCAAGTCCAGCAACAACAACAGCATCTGGGTGCCCGGCCACAGGTTCATCAACCGGTGGGCGAGGCCAGGCCAACACCTCCACCAGTCGCCGCGGCTCAGGCCGTAGAAGCGGAACCAGACCCGGTTAAGAAAGCGCCACGACAGCCGGAAAGCCCGGTTAAAGTGAAGCAAACACCGCCGCAACCAAAGCCACAGACCGCAGCTCAGGCAGCACAAGTGCCGCCAACGGCGCAGGCCGAGGAAAAACAAGCCATTGATGCAGGTCAAAAGCAGCAACAGCAACAGCAAACATTACAGCGGCCTGAGATCTCAAAATCGGCTTTGCGGCATTATTTAGCACGGCTGAAAAAATCCATCCAGAGCAACCTGGAATATCCCGATGATGCCCGTCGTTATCGCCAGACTGGTATGCCAGTGGTCAGCTTCCGGCTGCGTGAGGATGGTCATCTGGAGCCGGGCAGCCTGCACTTGGCCCGCAGCAGCGGTTTTCCCCAGCTTGATCAGCGCGCGTTGGCCGCGGCTACAGCCAGTGCGCCATTTGATCGTCCGCCCAAGGTGATGCAGGTGGCGATTGCCATTTCGTTTGCTCGCGCCAGTCGCTGATAACCGCGTTATCCCTTAGAGCTTTCTGGCCTTGATGGTTTTGCCCTTGACCCGGCCCTGGTTCAAGACCTCAACAGCTTGTCGGGCGGCGGTTCGTTCAACGGCAACGTAAGACACCATGTCCAGCACGTGGATTTTGCCAACCTGCTTGCCCTGGATGCCACCGGGTGCGGTGAGTGCTCCCAGCACATCGCCGGGGCGCATTTTGTGTTTGCGCCCAGCGGCAATACACAGGGTGGCAAATTCCGGCAGCACCGGGATTGGGGTATCGATGCTGAGTTCCTCAACAGCCATACAAGGAATATCAATACCTTGCTGGTTGTTAAGCGCCTTGCGTTTGTTATCTTCGCTGTCGCCGATCAGGGTGATGGCAATCCCTTCCTTGCCAGCCCGACCGGTGCGACCAATACGGTGGGTATAGACTTCCAGCTCGCGTGGTACCTCGACGTTAATCACGGCTGGCAAGTCGTCAACATCCAGACCCCGTGCTGCGACGTCGGTAGCAACAAGGAAGTTGGCAGAGCCTTGCTTGAACTGGGTCAAAATGGCATCGCGGTCGCGTTGTTCCAGGTCGCCGTTGATCGCCCGGGCAATAAAGCCCAGTGATTTCAGCTGCTGGGCGATTTCTTCGGTGCTTTGCTTGGTGTTGCAGAACACTACTGCTTGTTGAATATCAAAGTGCGCTAACACCCGTTCAAGAGCGGCCGGGCGCTGGTGGCGATCACACAAGACCAGGCGCTGATCAATGCTGTTGCTGGTGTGAGTGGATTCAACCTTGATGATCTCTGGCGACTGCTGGTATTGAGCGCTCAGTTTCTGGATGTTGTTCGGGTAGGTGGCGGAGAACAACAACGTCTGGCGGTCTTCCGGAGTGTGGCCAATGATGTGCTGGATATCGTCGCTGAATCCCATATCTAACATGCGATCGGCTTCGTCCAGTACCAGAGTGTGTACCTGACTGATGTCCAGTGTGTTTTTGCGCAGGTGATCTTTCAGGCGTCCCGGTGTGCCGACAACAATATGAGCGCCGTGCTCCAGTGAGCCGATTTGTGGGCCAATGGATACACCGCCACTTAATACCACGACCTTGATATTGGCCAGATAACGGGCCAGCTGGCGGATCTCGGTGGCTACCTGGGATGCCAGTTCGCGGGTCGGGCACATAATCAAACCCTGTACGCCAAAAAAGCGCGGATTGATCTTGGTCAGCAGTGGAATGGCGAAGCTGGCGGTTTTACCTGAGCCGGTTTTGGCCTGGGCAATCAGATCCTTACCGTCCAGCGCCAGCGGCAAGGCCAGTTGCTGGATAGCCGTCATGGCGGTGTAACCCATGGTGCGCAGATTATCGATTTGTTCTGCGGGTAAATTCAGGGCTGCAAATTCACTGCTGGTTGGGGTTGAGTCGGTCATGGTGGCTGCCTGTGGTGTATCCGTGATGGACTGATGCGACCGGGCGGCGTTGCCGGCAGGGCTGGAATCAGCAGAGGTGTCAGTATTGTTAGCCGTGGTTTTTTGCGGATGTGTCTCGCTGCGCCGGGTGCGGGCAGAAGAGCGGGAACCGAGTTTGCCACTGCGGGCGTTTTTCCAGGGATCAACCATCAGACAGGTCTCCGGGTGAGTAACACACCGGTCTCAATATGATGGGTATAGGGGAACTGGTCAAACAGTGCGCAGCGCTGGATGGTATGGGTTTGTGATAACAGTCGCAGGTTGGCTTGCAGGGTTTCCGGGTTACAGGAAATATAGATGATATTGTCGTAGCCCTGCACCTGCTTGACGGATTCGTCGTCGAGTCCGGCCCGGGGCGGATCGACCAGCACGGTGCGGAAATCATAGCTGCTGAGATCGACGTCTTTCAGCCGTTCAAACTGCTTTTCACCGCGTAAAGCCTGGACAAAATCCTCGCTGGCGAGGCGGGCGATAATCAGGTTGTCGATCTGGTTATCGGCAATGTTGACCTGGGCTGCAGCCACGGAGGTTTTGGAAATTTCAGTGGCCATAACCCGATCAAAACAGTTGGCCAGAGCGATGGAGAAATTGCCGTTACCGCAATAAAGCTCAAGCAGATCCCCGCCAATTCCTGCGGAACAGCGACGCGCCCAGCTGAGCATTTTCTGGTTCATCTCACCATTGGGCTGGGTAAAGCCGCCTTCAATCTGGCGATAACGATAGGTCTGGCCATCGACGCTCAGCTGCTCGGTAACATAGTCGCGTTCCAGTACAACTTTCTGTTTGCGCGAACGGCCAATAATGGCGACATTCATACGCGCCATCAGGGCGCGGGCTGCCACTTCCCAATCGGCATCGAGTTTTTTGTGGTAAATCAGCGTGATCAAGGCATCGCCACTGAGGGTGGTGAGAAACTCAACCTGAAACAGTTTGCGTCGCAGTGGCTGGTTGTCTTGCAACTCGGCCAGCAAGCGCTGCATCAGATCGTTGATCTGTTCTGAGGCAATGGGGAAATCGAGCACTTCCAGCGGTTTTTTGCGGTCTTCCGGGTCAAACATGGCGTAAAAACAGCGGTCGCCACTGTGCCAAAGACGAAATTCGGCCCGCAAGCGAAAGTGCGTTACCCGGCTGGCAAACACTTCCAGTGCCGGGGGATCAAATTCAGACAGTCGTTGCGTCAGGGTTTGGCACTTTTGTTCCAGTAGTTGCGGGTAGTGCGCTGGCGTAACGCCGGGTTGGTACAGATCTGACATAAAAGCGGGTAAGCTCCGCGGAGGAATAAAAAAGTAAATGAAAAAAGCCGGGCATTATACGGCGCTGGCAAAGTACAACAAGCGTACTGCACTGAAGCTTGAAAAGAAAAATAACCTGGCGGTCATTGCCCGGTTATTTTTCCTGGAACGCTGGCCGCTGATATCATCAGGCGATTGATTATAATTATAAAAGGAACCCGGCATGAGTGATGTTCTGGATGAGTTGATTGGTTTACTCGACCTGGAGCCAATTGGAGTGAACCGTTTTCGAGGTCGCTGTCAGGATCTTGGCTTTAAAAACCTGTTCGGTGGGCAGGTTCTGGGTCAGGCACTATCCGCGGCAACCCAAACCTTGCCAGGTGATATTCATCGCGATTGGCTACCCCATTCCCTGCACTCCTATTTTTTACGTCCCGGCAATGTCAAGGACAGCCTGGAATTTGAAGTCTCGGTGCTGCGGGATGGCCGCAGTTTTGCCAACCGGCAAGTGCTGGTCAGCCAGCTGGGTAAAGCGGTGATGACCATGACATGCTCGTTTCAGCGCCCGGAGGCCGGGTTGGAACATCAGGTCGCGAAACCTGCCGCCAAAGGCCCGGAAGGCATTGCGTCGCAGGTGGAGCTGGCGCGGCAGTGGCGGGATTGTTTCCCGGAGCGTTTACGACCGATTTATACCGCCGACAAGCCGGTTGAGATGCGGGTTGTCGATCCGGTTAATATTTTCTCGCCAGAAGTACGGCCACCACACAAAACGGTGTGGATGCGCAGTGATGACACCATGGACGACAGCATTCGTCATCACACGACCTTGCTGGCCTACGCCAGTGACTTCAATCTGATTACAACGGCTTTGTTGCCCCATGGGGTAACGGTATTCCAGAAAGAAATGCAGGTTGCCAGCCTGGATCACAGCATCTGGTTTCATCGGCGGTTCCGGATGGATGACTGGCTGCTGTACAGCATCGACAGCCCCACGGCTTCCGGTGGCCGGGGGTTCTGTCGCGGGCAGGTGTTTTCTGCCGATGGCAAGCTGGTGGCCTCGATCGCCCAGGAAGGTCTGATTCGCCATTGCCAGCCAGAGGATTAGTCTGGCGGGCTGGCGCCCGGCGTCAGGGCTGAACGGTCTCGCTGGCAGCTTCCGGTTTGGGTTCCAGGAACAGCATGGGATCTATCCGGGCGTTATTCAGGCTGAGCGTCCAGTGCAGGTGTGGCCCGGTAACTCGCCCGGTTGCGCCCACCAGACCAACGTGATCGCCTACCTCCAGCTGGTCTCCCGGCTGCACATCAATACGGCTCAAGTGGCAAAACATCGAAATCAGCCCTTGGCCGTGATCCAGCAACACGGTATTGCCGTTGAAATAATAATCCCCGGTTTGCACCACGGTGGCTTGCGCCGGGGCAATGATCTCGGTGCCGGTGGCGGCGGCAATATCCAGCCCGCTGTGCGGATTGCGGCGTTGGCCATTAAAAAAGCGTTGTAAACCAAAGGGGCTGGAAATTGGCCCTGTTACCGGCCAGATCATCGGTTGCCACGGAGCTGTTGCTTGCTGGCCGGAAACCGGAGTGAAGGACGTAAAGACACTTTTCATCTTGCGGCTTTCGGCACGGATACGTTCCAGCGCGGGCTGACTGGGATTGACGTGTTTGTTTTTTACCGTTAACCACTGTTCGGCGTAGCTGTGGGGGGTAACGTCGAAGGTTTGTTTTTGGCCGTTAATCGTCAAGGTGCGTTGACCTGGCGATGATTTCAGGTCAATGCCGACGACGGCGGTCCAGTGATGGTTGTCGCCGTCGCCGCTATTAATGGTCATCACTGGACGACCGCCGACCTCTACTTTGGGGGGAGTGGCGCTGTTGCCAAGGTCGAACAGGGCGACACCACCAGGCACCAGTTGTTGCTTGGGCAGTGGTTGTTTGGGTGGCTGTTGCTGTGTATCGGCGCTGACCGGTAGCGTCAGGCACAGTCCCGCCATGGTGGCGAATAGCAGACGGGCGGATTTGGCCAGCGTGGTGTTCCGTCGAGTGGCTGGCTGGCTGTTTGAGAGGCTGCCGGAAGTCGTTGTGGCTGGGCGGCTTGTGTTGGAATCCTGCATCATTGCTGTTTCCTTCTCTTGCTTGTCTGTATCTGCCGCTGGATCTGCGGACGTTGTCGTTGTGTACGCGATGTCTGTGGTTGGCTCAGGTGTCCGGCTCAGGTGCTCGTTCCGTCGGTGTCCGGGTGCGGGGTGATGATCTCACACTCCAGCCAGCCTTGGGCCAGTCGTGCATGAACCCGCTCCCCGGCATGATGCTGTTGGGCATCACGAATCACATCACCACCGGGGGTCTGGCACAAGGCATAACCCCGGCCCAATACATTGAGTGGGCTAAGATTGTTGAGCAGCTGCGCCTGACTACCCAACTGTTGCTGGCGCTGCTGCAACAGACGTTGCATGGCATGGCGAAGGCGAATACCCAACTGGTCGTTCTGACTGCCCAACGCTGCCAGCGTGGTTTGTGGATGTTGGTGCTGCAGCCGCTGATGCCATTGCTGGATGTGCCACTGGCGGTGCTGTTGTTGCTGCTTCCAGGACGCCATTAACCGCTGCTCCAGTTGGTCGAGCTGCTGGGCGTTTTGTTCCAGTTGCCGGGCTGGGTGACGTAACCGCTGTTGCAGATGCTGCAGTTGCTGGCTGGCGGTCAGTAAGGACTGGCGCTGGCTCCGTAGCAGACGCTGTAACAGCTGAGCCAGTTGCTGATAACGACTGGACTGATCGTCGCTGACCAGCTCTGCGGCTGCGGATGGCGTTGGTGCGCGCAGGTCGGCAACAAAATCACAGAGGGTAAAATCCACCTCGTGACCAACAGCACTGATCACGGGCAAGCGCGAGGTAAACACCGCCCGCACCAGCGCTTCATCATTAAAACACCAGAGATCTTCCAGTGAGCCACCACCACGGCCAAGAATAATCACATCCACACGCTGATCCCGGTTGGCGCGTTCAAGGGCAGACACCAGCTGTGCTGGCGCGTCCTGTCCCTGTACCAGAGCCGGGTAGACATCCACTTCAATGGACGGATTACGGCGTTGTAACACCGTCAGAATATCGTGCAGAGCGGCACCGGTGGATGACGTGATAATGGCCAGGCGGCGGGCTTTGGGTATCGGCTGCTTGTGCTCCTGATTAAAGAGCCCTGCGGCGGCCAGTCGTTGTTTTTGCTGCTGGAAAGCCAGTAGCAATGCCCCTTCTCCGGCCGGTTTCATGCTCTCGACAATCAGCTGGTAATCCCCCCGGGCAGTGTACAGACTGACCTTGGCGCGAATTTCAACCTGATCACCTTCCTTGGGCGAGAAAGTTAACTGCGCAGTGCGAGAGCGAAACATGGCACAACGCACCTGGGCACCGCGATCCTTCAGGCTGAAATACCAATGGCCGGATGACGGGCGGGCAAGGCTCGACAACTCTCCTTCTACCCGTACATTGGCAAAGGATATTTCCAGCAGTTGCTTGGCGCGTTCATTCAGTTGACTGACCGTAAACACGGCGGGCGGGGTGGGTGAGGGCATGGTGATCTCGAACAGGGTTTGTGCAGAGGCTGCCATAGCCGCCGGGCTTTGACCAGAAGAGGGGATGGTTTTGTGTGGTGATTGTTCATCTGTGGTACAACTGTTTTTTGGCTGCATCAGAGGAAATGAGAGCGAGGGCGTACATCGGGTTTCAGTTGTTGGTACCATAAATGAGGTGGATAAGGCATATTAATGTCCCCCATGGAGTGCGGCAGCGAGTACATAACAAAACGCTGGTTGTCGTAATGAATTGACCCGGTTCAAGGATACAAACTATGAAAAAAATTGCGGCAATTGCCATTCTGACAGCATCATCTTCATTTGCACTGGCTGCGAATGGCCCAGCTGGTTGTGGCTTGGGTACAGCGGTTATTTTCCCCGATGCCAATGAATGGCATGAACATGTACTGGCAGCCACGACTAACGGTACTTCTGGTAACCAGACTTTTGGCATGACCTCTGGCACCTTGGGTTGTGAGGCGGCTCATGGTCCTCTGTCCCAGGGACTGACCCAGGCATTTATCGACGACAATATGGATCAGCTGGCTGCTGATGTTGCTGTTGGTGAAGGCGAAACCTTGAATGCGCTGGCCGAAGTGGTGGGTGTTGATCTGTCTGATCGCGCCACTTTTGCTGCTGCACTGCAAGCCGATTTTGACGCCATGTTCAACGAAAATGCGACTTCTGCTACCGCGCTGGAAGCCATGACTGCTGCGATGGCTGCGGATGCCAGCTTGCAAAAATACCTGGGCTGATCTGATCGCTCAGAGGTAACAGATTGCTGAACAGTGATCTGGAAAAAGTGCGCCAAGGCGCACTTTTTTGTGTCCTTTATTTACGTTATCGATTTCGATCTGCAGATATGGACGCACATAGAGATGTCCCCTAAAGATTGATAGGTTGCTGGTTGGGTATCCCGACAGGAGGGATATCTGATGGGCTTGATCAGTGAGCACATTGTGAATGAATAGTTACCCCGGCTGCAGCAGCGGTATCCCTCTGACCGAACCGTCGCGGCGCTTGCTTGCCTTTATTGTGTGTGCGGTTGCCGGTTGTCTGGGCCTGGTTCCGGCGCAAGCCGACACCCCTGAGCCTGACATGCTGTTGGCATCTCCGCCTGACTCCATGCTACAGCCATTGACCGCACCAGAATCACAGCGTCTGGATGCACTGGCCGACGCGCCTCAGTGGCGGCACTTGCTGCATTATCGCTATCACCCGTTCAGTTTTCGCTGGATGGCCCAGAATGATTCGCCGGATTTTTATCTGGCTCACCCGGATGGTCATCTGGAAGGCGAAGAAGGGCTGCGCAAAGAGCTCAAGGCCGATGTGCAGGCATTTTTACAACGGGGTCTCGGCCCGGATATTTCTGCACAATGCCGTTTCCCGGCCCGTTATCATTGGTTGCAACAACAGTTACCAGAATACGACTGGCAAGATCAGCCTTGCCCGGCATTTGAGGATTGGCGTGCCACACTGGATGCTTATTCCCTGACCCTGGTATTTCCGGCGGCGCATATCAATTCGCCATCTTCCATGTATGGCCATACCTTGATACGTATGGATCGCAAGGACCCGGCGTCGAGCAAGTTATTGGCCTACAGCGTGAATTTTGCCGCCAACGCCAACCCGGATGATAACGAACTGGTGTTCAGCTATAAGGGGCTGACCGGAGGCTATCCCGGCGTGGTTTCGGTCATGCCGTACCATGTGAAAACCCGTGAATACCAGCATATGGAATATCGTAATGTCTGGGAGTACCCACTGGCACTGACGCCCACAGAAGTGGACCAGTTTGTTCGCCATGTCTGGGAGTTGAAAGATACCGGGTTTGATTATTTCTTCTTTGATGAAAATTGCTCCTACCGGGTGCTGGCGATGATTGATGCCGCCACGGAGCGTTCAGACTTGGCTGATGACTTTGTGTTAACTGCCATTCCGGTCGAAACCATTCGGGCGCTGGACTCCGCCGACCTGATTGCCGGACATGTGTTTCGGCCATCGGCTGCTGCCGAGCTGGAAAATATGGAATACCAAAGCTCGCCAGCGCAGGTTCAACTGGCGTTGCAACTGGTCGCCGGTCAACTATCACCGGCGCAGTTACCCAATAACCTGGATGATCAGCAACAAGCACAAGTGCTTGAACTTGCGTTTACCTATGCCCGTTATCTCTCGGTGAAAAAGAAACAGGCCAGCCCGGCATTACGGCGGCAGACTCTGGCCATTCTGAAAGCGCGCAGTCAATTGAACCAGACCAGCGGCAGTGCCTTTCCACTACCAGTGCAAGCACCGACCCGTGATGACCTTGGCCATGGCTCGACCCGGGTTGGTGTGGCGATGGGGGGGGTGGACGATAAACGGTTTACCGACCTGTCCTTGCGTCCGGCGTACCACGATGTGATGGATCGGGCGAAAGGTTTTGTCCCTGGTTCTGAAATCCAGATGTTACACCTGACGCTGCGTCACCAGCCGGATACCAGTGCCCGGGTACAGCAATTGTCGGCGGTCAAGGTCTTGTCTCTGGCCAGTCGAGGGGAGTTGTTAAAGCCACTCTCCTGGGGAGTGGATGCGGGCTACGATCGTTTGCCCGACCTTGACGGCCGTGCCGGGGCCGGTCATGGCTATCTGAATACTGTGTTTGGCTACACCTGGGGGCTGGGGCAAAGCCCACTGTCTCCCAATGGCATGGGGCGTATTTATACCCTGCTGGAAACCCGACTGATGGCCGGGCAACAACTGGGTGATGCCGGTTGGAACCTCTCGGCGGGGCCAGTGGCGGGCTGGCTGTATCAAGGAGCGTTATGGCAATGGCAGCTGTCGGGACAATGGACACCGGGTATTGCCGGGGAACAACTGGACCTGCAGCAGTGGCAAGGGCAGTTGGGGCGCACGATTCTGGATTCCGGACAACTCCGGTTAACAGCCAGTACCCACCGCGTTGAACATGAGTGGGTTGCGCAATGGTCGCTTGGCCTGAACTGGTATTTCTGAGGCGGTATTTCTGAGGCGGTCCGGGTCATGTGGCCAACCAATGGCGGTTTTGATGGTGTGGATGTCTTGGTTGTGTGTCTTGGTTGTGGACAGCCTGGTTGTGATGTCTTGGGTTTGGATGGCGTAAAAGTGAGGATCTGGTTGTGATGGCATTACGCCGTTGGTGGCGTGGCGGTTTTGTGATGGCTGGTACGATCGGCTTGCTGGTATTGATGACGGGCTGTGCTTCGCTGACGCGCCTGTATTTTCACCCGCAGCAGGTCTGGGTTCGAACACCCGCCGCCCTGGGGCTGGCGTATGACGATGTTGAACTGACTGCCGCCGATGGCACCTTGCTGCATGCCTGGTGGCTGCCGGGGCAAAAGGCTCACGGCACTGACTCCGTAATCCCCGGATTGTCTGCAGAGACCGCACACACAGACACAGAGGAGCCGCTACCCGTGGTGCTGTATTTACACGGTAACGCAGAAAATATCAGCTCCCACCTGCTCAGTGTTGCCTGGTTACCCGCACAAGGGGTTGGCTTGTTGGCGCTGGATTATCGGGGTTTTGGTGCTTCGCAGGGGCAGCCGTTATTGCCGGATGTGCTGCAGGACCTTCACGCAGCCGCAGCGTGGTTGCAGCAACGTTTTCCTGAACGGCCTTTGGTGGTAATGGGGCAAAGTATCGGTGCCGGCCTGGCGGTACCTTTTGTTGCCGACTCCGCCGCGCGTTATGGCATTGATGCCCTGGTGCTGGAAGCGCCACCGGCCCGCTACGCCGAGGTAGCCAGAGATATGTTCTCACGCAGCTGGATCGGCTGGGCCCTGATGCCTGCCACCTGGTTGTTGCCATCCGACTGGGACCCCGATGCCTATGCCGCCGCGATTTCGGTGCCGGTACTGGTGATCCATAGCCCGGAGGATCAGGTCATCCGTATCGGGCAGGGTAAAACACTGTATTCCGATTTGACTGGCCCCGCCTGCTGGATAGAAGCCAGCGGCCCCCATGTCGCTGCTTTTGCCCAGCCGGAAGTACGCCAGCAGACTCTGGAATTCCTCTCAGGACTTTCCTGTCCGGCGTTGTCGAAGTAAGACTTTCCGGGTACAATGCCGCGCCTAAGTTTCTCCGGGGTCGCTTAAAAACGTGATATTCCCGGCGGATCAGGCCAGCGATCTAGGCTTTCCGTCACCGCGTTTGACTTCGGGTAACCTCCCAAATTTCCCCATTCTGGAAGGCTCTCTATGTTGCGAATCGCTCAGGAAGCACTCACTTTTGATGATGTGCTATTGGTTCCCGGTTATTCTGAAGTTCTACCCAATCAGGTTTCTCTGAAAACTCGTTTGACCCGTGGTATTGAGCTGAAAATTCCACTGATTTCTTCCGCAATGGATACCGTCACCGAAGGCCGTCTCGCCATCGCCATCGCGCAAGAAGGTGGCCTGGGCATCATCCACAAGAACCTGACGCCAGAAGAACAGGCCGCCGAGGTTCGCAAGGTTAAAAAATACGAAAGCGGCGTCGTCAAAGACCCGATTACCGTAACCAGCTCAACCACCATCAGTGGTGTACTGGCGCTGGCCGACCAACTCAATATTTCCGGTATGCCAGTGGTCGATAATGGCGAGCTGGTGGGTATTGTGACCCGTCGTGATGTACGCTTTGAAAAAAATCTGGAAGCCACCGTTGCTTCCGTGATGACCCCGAAAGAAAAACTGATCACCGTACTTGAAGGCACCAGCCCAGCGACCGTTCAGGATCTGCTGCACAAGCACCGTATTGAAAAAGTCCTGGTACTGGACGAAGCCGGCAAGCTGGTGGGATTGATGACCGTCAAGGACATCGACAAGGCCAAAGCCTCTCCGAACGCCGCCAAGGATGATCAGGGCCGCTTGCTGGTCGGTGCCGCAGTTGGTACCGGTGCCGGTACCGACGAACGCGTTGATGCCCTGGCCGCAGCCGGTGTTGATGTCATCGTTGTGGATACCGCCCACGGTCATACCTCCAACGTGAACGGTACTGGCGTCATCGACCGCGTTCGTATGATCAAGGAAAAATACCCGGATGTGCAGGTAATTGGCGGCAACATCGCCACGGCTGACGCCGCGATTGCGCTGGCAGAAGCCGGTGCCGATGGTGTTAAAGTCGGTATTGGTCCTGGTTCTATCTGTACCACCCGTATCGTTGCCGGTGTGGGTGTACCGCAAATCAGCGCCGTAGCCAACGTGGCTGAAGCGATGGAACAATACGGTGTTCCGGTGATTGCTGACGGTGGTGTACGCTTTTCGGGTGATATCGCCAAGGCACTGGTTGCCGGTGCATCCGTGATTATGGTGGGTTCCATGCTGGCCGGTACCGACGAAGCCCCCGGCGAAGTGGAACTGTTCCAGGGTCGTGCTTACAAGTCTTACCGTGGCATGGGGTCACTGGGTGCCATGGGTCAGACCCAGGGCTCTTCCGACCGCTACTTTCAGGACAAGAAAGAAGGCGTCGACAAGCTGGTGCCTGAAGGTATCGAAGGGCGTATTGCCGTCAAAGGCCCGCTGTCAAATGTGGTTCACCAGCTGATGGGTGGTGTACGTGCCGCCATGGGTTATACCGGATGCGCGACCATCGACGATATGCGCACCAAACCCCAGTTTGTACAGATCACCGGCGCGGGCATGAAAGAATCCCACGTGCACGATGTACAGATTACCAAAGAAGCGCCTAACTACCGCCTTGGTGACTGATTCGTGTATCTCTCTGGCTTGTGTGCGGTTGCTATGCGCGCAAGCCCGGGAGGAACCACCCCACAGGGGGCAAGCGCTACGGATTATATGGATTAAAAGAGAGGGGATTAACGTCCCCTTTTTGCATTTTACATTGAACTGAACATTCACCCAGGGCCAAGGCCCGGTTTTCATGGATACCCTATGTCTCAAGATATCCACGCCCAGAAAATTCTGATTCTGGATTTTGGCTCCCAATACACCCAACTGATCGCCCGTCGTGTGCGCGAAATCGGTGTGTTCTCGGAAATTCGTGCCTTTGACATGGACGAAGCCGAAATTCTGGCATACAACCCAAGCGGTATTATTCTGGCCGGTGGCCCGGAGTCCGTTACCGAGGCCGGATCACCACGAGCGCCGGAGTGTGTCTTTACCCTGGGCGTACCCGTGCTGGGTATCTGCTACGGCATGCAAACCATGGCCGAGCAGTTGGGTGGTCAGGTTCAAGGTTCCAGCATTCGTGAATTTGGCTACGCCCAGATTCAGGTGGAAGGGAATGGTCAACTGTTCCACGATATTCGGGATCACATCACCGACGACGGCCAATCGCTGCTCGACGTCTGGATGAGTCACGGCGACAAGGTATCCGCCATGCCCGACGGTTTTGAGCTGATGGCCTCGACGCCATCATGCCCCATTGCCGGTATGTACCTGGCCGACAAGCATTTTTATGGCGTCCAGTTCCACCCGGAAGTGACCCACAGCCTGCAAGGCCAACGCATTCTGGAACGTTTTATTCTGGATATCTGCGGCTGCGAAGTACTCTGGACACCGGCAAAAATCATTGAAGACCAGATCGAAAAAGTCCGCGCCCAGGTAGGTGAGCAAAAAGTATTGCTCGGCCTGTCTGGTGGTGTTGACTCCTCGGTGGTGGCGGCTTTGCTGCACAAGGCAATCGGCGACCAGCTCACCTGTGTATTTGTCGATAACGGCCTGTTGCGCAAGAACGAAGGCGATATGGTGATGGAAATGTTCGCCAACAACATGGGCGTTAAAGTCATTCGTGCCGATGCAGAAGCGCTGTTCCTGGGAGCGCTGGCTGGGGTCTCTGACCCGGAAGCCAAACGCAAGGTTATTGGCGGCAACTTTATCGACGTTTTTGACGCCGAAGCCACCAAGCTCAAGGACGTTCACTTCCTGGCGCAAGGCACCATCTACCCGGACGTGATTGAATCCGCCGCCTCCAAAACCGGCAAGGCCCACGTGATCAAATCCCACCATAACGTTGGCGGCCTGCCAGACGATATGAAAATGGCACTGGTTGAGCCATTACGGGAACTGTTCAAAGACGAAGTGCGCAAAATCGGCCTGGAACTCGGTCTGCCATACGACATGGTTTACCGCCACCCATTCCCGGGGCCGGGCCTGGGTGTTCGTATTCTGGGCGAAGTGAAAAAAGAATACGCCGATATCCTGCGCGAAGCCGATGCCATCTTTATTGAAGAACTGCATAACTTCGACTGGTACCACAAAACCAGCCAGGCCTTCGCGGTATTTATTCCGCAAAAGTCCGTTGGCGTCGTGGGCGACCAGCGTCGTTACGAATGGGTGATTGCCCTGCGTGCCGTCGAAACCATCGACTTTATGACCGCCCGTTGGGCGCACTTGCCTTACGAACTGCTGGAAAAAGTATCCAACCGCATTATCAACGAAATAGAACACGTCTCCCGCGTGACCTACGACGTGTCGAGCAAGCCACCTGCGACGATCGAGTGGGAATAATCACCCGTTAGTCTCTGGCTGGTAGTAACTGGCAAAAAACACATTTAAGCCCATGTTTTCATGGGCTTTTTTGTTTTTATTTCTGGCAGTATTTGGCAACTGATGGCAGCGGGAAGCACCGCTTGAGCGTGGTATAGCGGTGGTATTATTCTCTCCAAGCACCATGCACAATCCTGATCAATATCACTACCTCTGGGCTGCTCGGCGCTGCCTAAGGCTACTTGTATCTCACAACGATGAATAGTTAGCTACTTTCATTATCTGGAGTCAGTGAGGATGAATATGGAAGAAGAACGAAAGAAAGCTGCTGCTTCTTTATTGAAGGATATGGAATCCATTGCTGACCGAATGCGTGAGTTGATTGTCAAAATGCCTCCGCATGATTTGCTCGGGTACATCTACGCTCAGCACATGATGAAAACAATGGGAAGCCAAATTGGGGGCGAAAAGCAAGGCCAAGAAGATGGCCCAGATGACGTGGTTAATGAAAACCAGTTCTTACTGGAGTATGTGCACGCGGTTCTGGCATCTGATGCCGCACCTGCGGATATGGAATTCGACGAAGCGCTGTGCGCTGAGCTGTTTGAACTTGGCCGAAAACTGAGAGAGCAGGCCATGTTCTTTGCTATGGCCACCTCCGCTGATACCAACGATGGGATCTTCGGTCCTAACACGGCCGACATTGAATTCCGTGCGAAATCCACTTGGGTCATGATACGCGGGAATCGTTATCAAGTTTTGGAGGGCGAGTTCTATCGCTACGTTCTGGCGCCTCACAATGATGTTTTGGAGGAGGTGTACGGCATTGGTGCCACCGATATTGCGGAAGGCTTTCAGGCTATGGCCGACGCCACTCGTTCCGGGCACGCCAACGCAATCATTGAGATGATGAAGCAGTTTGAGGCGGCAAGGGCCTTTTCTATAGAGCAAGGTAAGTCTATGGAAGACGCCATGGAGGCATGGGTTGCAGAAAATGCGGAGCAGTCCAAAGCGGCCCGGGGGGCGATGGAGGATATGTTTTGCGGTGGTATTGCCAATGTAAGCCGTCACACGAAGTTGCCACCGACATTGCTAGCGGACTTGTCATACCAGCGTGGAGAAGATACTGAGTTCTTCGCTGCGGGCGATTTTAAGGGGACGCCCTTTCGGACACTACCAGCACGTAAAAAACCTCTAATTCAGCTGGGGTCGGACTACTACGCCGTCGACCCCTGTTTTGCTCGCGATGCGGGGTATCGTGCGCTCCTCTTTAACCTCCTTCAGCGAAAGCCGGATTACAAGAAGGCCTTTAAAGATCGGCAGAAAATGATGAGCGAAGCAGCCTTTGCCGACATTCTAGATGCCCAGCTTCCGGGAGCCACAGTGCTCCAGGAGGTTTACTACAAGGACCCTGATAGCAAGCAGTGGTTCGAAAACGACACTCTAATCTTGGTCGATGATGTGCTGTTACTAGTTGAGGCCAAGGCTGGTGCAGCTGCCACCATCGCATCGCCAGCGCTTGATTTTGGCCGCCATGCTCAATCAGTACAGGACTTGGTACTCAAGGCATATAAACAATGTGAGCGCTTCTTCAATTATGTGAATTCGGCGGATGAAGTGTCCCTCTATCACCTCGTGGATGGCAAATACGAAGAGTGTAGCCGTGTGCGTCGCTCTGACTACCGGGTGATGGTGCCGATTGGGTTGACAGTCGAGTCGTTCTCGCCCTTTTCCACGTACTGTAAAGAATTACCGCAGGTTGAGCCTTTACTTGGAAAGCATGCTTTCATTTCACTGTCCATCGACGATTTGTTTGTGCTCAAGCGACTCTTGCCCACACCCGGGGAGTTCGCCCATTACTTGGAGGTGCGGCAAGCTGTGGCCGGGATACGCGGGGCTCATCTCTTCGACGAGTTCGATCACTTGGGTGCTTACCTGAAGAAGAACCGTTTCGATCAGGATATTGTCGAGCAGCTGAAGGAAGAGAAAGCGAACATGCTTATCTGGGATGGCATGAGTGACATCGTCGACAGGAGCTTCGAGGGTGAAGAGTGGGAAAGCAAACCGTTCCCACGTCAGGAGTTCCCAGAGGAGGTGCTGAAGCTGCTTGGAGCACTCGATAGCACCCGAGCTAGCGGCTGGCTTTCAGCGGAGAGTCATATCCGTGACCTAGGAGAGGAAGGCCGGAAGAATCTGGCCAAGATGCTGTCCGACCTTCGAAAAACACTGATTCAGCATCCCGCTCGTTACTTTGTTCTGGGCGGGGATGGTGTGCCGCTCTTCGTTTGGCTTCAACGGCATGACCACCCAATTGACTGGACTAAGGTGAACAATAAGGCCAGCGCAGGTGCGTTGAGTGTCAAGGCTACTAACGTCATTGGCGTCGTGGCTGAAGTTAGTGCTGAATGCACGTATCTTCAGGCGCAGTCTTTCGAAGTCTACATACCGACAGGACGTACGGAAGAAAACGCCCACATTTACGAAGACGCGGCGAGAATGACTAACCCTGCACGTACAGACAATCTCAACCGGGAAAAACAACTCTCCCCTAGTCGCAAGAGCAAAAAAATTGGACGTAATGTCCCTTGTCCATGCGGCAGTGGCATGAAATACAAGAGGTGTCATGGTCGGTAAAATGTGCTTTCACGGCTGACTAGAATCAGCTCAGGAGTCCAGATTTTTTAGAGGCTAAAATTCCTGTTGGCATCCGAGGGTGTTCATAGTTCTGTGTCAGCTCATTCTCACAAATCCACGTACTTGTCTATCCGGCCTTCAAAATGGACTCTGGTACTGATATCACATCACCCAGCAACGGTGCGGCAATATGTCGCTGTCTCTGATGGCTCTGTTGTTGTATATCCAGCGAGCAGAGTGAGTTATATTCCTTGTTGGTTATATTGTTTTGCCATCAGACAGAGGTGTTAGCAGCTGTTCTGTTTATCCTCGGGGATACAAGGAGAAAGTTATGAATATCACGATACTTGGTTCTGGATTTGCCGCACTGACTGCGATTCAGGAGATCCGTAAACTCGCTCCAGATGCGGAGATTACCGTGATTTCTCCTTCTCAGGAGCTGGTGTACTTGCCCAGTCTGATCTGGATTCCTTCAGGCCTGCGTAAAGGGGAAGATCTGATCATTGATCTGACCAACTTCTTCCGCCGTCAGAATGTTAAGCATATTGCCGCGAGGGTGGAGGATGTTCTGGATCAGGGCCGTACCGTGAAAACCAATCAGGGTGACTTCAGTAACGATGGGCTGATTATTGCGTCTGGCGGCCGTTTTATTAAAAAACTGCCGGGTATTGAGCATGCCATTACGCCCTGTGAAGGTATTTCTGCCGCTGAAGCTATCCGTGACCGGCTTAACGCTATGCCGGGCGGAACCATTGCCATCGGTTTTGGCGCCAATCCGAATGAGCCTTCTGCCATGCGTGGCGGCCCAATGTTCGAGTTTCTGTTTGGTATTGAAACCCTGCTGCGCCGTCAGGGCCGGCGCGATAAGTTTGAGCTGGTATTTTTCAACCCGTCACCAAAACCGGCGAAACGGTTGGGCGACAAGGTGCCTGATGCGGTGCTGAAAATGATGGCAGAACGGGGCATCCGCACCCATTTGGGTAACAAGATGAAAGGATTTGAAGCCAATAAAGTGATTACCGAAGGCGGAGCAATCGACGCGGATCTGATTCTGTTTATGCCGGGTATGACTGGCCCCGCCTGGTCGCAGGAGTCAGCCATTGCCAAGTCGGAAGGTGGCCTGATCAAGGCGAATGAATATTGTCAGGTTGAGGGTATGGATAAAACCTATGTCGCCGGGGATTCCGGTAGTTATCCGGGGCCGGAGTGGCAGGCGAAGCAGGCGCATATGGCGGACCTTCAGGCGAAGGCCGCCAGTCGTAATCTGCTGGCAGAGCTGAAAGGTTCGCAACAGTTTGAGACCTTTAAGCACGAGCTGGTGTGCATTATCGATATCTTGTCACAGGGTATTTTAATCAAGCGTACGGAGCGTAAGAGTCTGTTATTACCTCCGCTCCGGCTGATGCATTACGCCAAGCGCTTTTTTGAATACTGGTATTTGCGGCAATATCGTTGATTGTAAAGAGTGCCCAGCTATCCAGTGCAGGGTGCCGCCAGCGCGGATCAATGTACGTGAAGCTGGTCATTAGGCAGTGTCATGATGGATGTTGCCCTTGTTGTAAATACGACGCTATGTCACAGATGTCGGGGTGCTGCAGCGGTGCTTGTTTCATCCAGAAGCGGGTACCTGAGCTCCCTGCTGTTCCCTGAAGTGCTGTACCGGCGGGTAGTCGAATCCAGCTCAAGGGTTCCAGGGTGTGATGGTCGACCTTGATGGCTCCGGACAAGATCAGTATTTCCAGGCCTCTGGCGTTGGCGATATTGATCGCTGACTCTGGTGAATAATGTTCCAGCGTTACGATTTCGTGGCCATCACTGAAAAGCGTTTCGGCGTCGGCAGTTGGGTGATGGATGCTGTCGTTGCCGTTCTTGATACTGGCTATGGTGCGTTGCGGATGTGTTGCGATGGCGGCGATTTGAGCCTGGTCGTCGGCGCGAAACTGCCACAGCTTGACGAAGATCGTGCAGCCCGACAGTGCAGCGGGGCGATGACGGCTACCCGGTGGGTTGCGCAGATAACTGCCTTTCGGGTAATCGCCGTGTTCGTCCTGGAAAACGCCATCGAGTACCAGTATTTCCTCGCCGCCAGCGTGTGTGTGGGCAGGAAATGTACTGCCTGGTGCGTAGCGCACGATAGAGGTGGCTCTGGCGACTTCATCACCTTCGCGATAGATCATTTTTCGGTCCACACCGGCTGTCGGGCTGGAAATCCAGTCCAGATCCGCTAGCTGAACATGGATGGGAACGGTGAAGTTACTGTTGATTTTCATGGATGATTTGCTCCGTTGTTAACGGCATGTGAAATGTCAGAGCGCCAGAGCGTATCCGATCCCGTGTCTGTTGTGCTTTTTTTGTCGCTCGACTTGCGATTGAACGCCTGCCGTCCGGTCGTCTGTTCTGGTCGGGCGCTGCGGTTATACAGGCGTGTGGGTGTCAAAGGGGAGTGACACCCGGTAGCTCTCTTTAACTGATGACGCTCATTTCCGTGAGGGTAAATTCGACAACCGCGCTTTCCGTCGCCGCTAGGTAGGCGGCCAGATGTGGGGCATTCATATGGGTTTGCCAGAGTTCACGGGATACCCAGTTTTCATAGAGCATAAAGTGAGCGGGGTTTTCGTTGTCTTGGTGAAGGTCGTAATGGATGCAGCCTGCTTCGGCCCGGGTAACTTCAATAAGCTTTAACAGTTCTGTCTTTACCAGATCGATTTTGTCTGCTCTGGTGGTGATATTGGCGACGATGGTTAATTGAGTCATGTTGGTATCCTTTATTGGCAGCGGTTGTTGATCGAGCGGTCTTGGTGCCCTGTGCCTTGTTTCAGAATCCCTGCAGAACGATCTTGCCAATGGATCGACCGGACTCCAGTTCTGCGTGGGCTGCTCGCAGGTTGGCGGCGTTGATGGTCCCCAGATTTTTGCCGGCGGTGGTCTGGATATGGCCTTGATCAACCAGATCCGCTACGCGATTGAGCAGGCGGCTTTGCTCATCCATGTCTTTGGCATGAAACATGGAGCGGGCAAACATAAATTCCCAGTGCAGCGACAGACTCTTGGGTTTTATCTTGGCGATATCCAGGGTGTCAGGGTCATCAATCAGCGCGATTTTTCCGAAGGGTGCAAGTAAGTCGATATAGTGCTCGAAGTAGGATTCGGTGCTGTTCAGGCTGGCAACATGGGTCAGCTGGCCAATGCCCAGGGCTTCGATTTGTGCTGGCAGCGGCTGGGTGTGATCCACCACATAATGGGCACCGAGTTTTTTTACCCAGTTTCGTGAACTCTCCCGTGATGCAGTGGCAATAATAGTGGCGCCGGTCAGCGTGCTGGCGAGTTGCAGCAGAATCGAACCAACTCCTCCGGCAGCCCCCACAACCAGAATGACTTCATCGGATCGGCTGTTATCCTCTGGCTTCTGCTGCTGCAATGACAGGTGCTCAAACAGTAATTCCCAGGCAGTGATGGCGGTCAGTGGCAGTGCTGCCGCTTCGGCATCGGACAGGCTTTTGGGTTTGCTGCCAACGATGCGTTCATCAACCAGTTGATATTCGGCATTGCTGCCTTGCCGGCTGAGGTCGCCAGCATAATAAACCTTGTCGCCGGGATTGAATTGGGTAACCGATTCGC
Organism: Oceanobacter sp. 3_MG-2023; assembly: GCF_030688925.1. Classification (NCBI taxonomy): domain Bacteria; kingdom Pseudomonadati; phylum Pseudomonadota; class Gammaproteobacteria; order Oceanospirillales; family Oceanospirillaceae; genus Oceanobacter; species Oceanobacter sp. 3_MG-2023. The sequence continues at coordinate 6,018 of NZ_JAUYVX010000014.1, read as the reverse complement.
CGGTGGCCACGACTTCACCCACGGCGTCCCAGCCAAGTACCTTGTTGTTGCCATCTGCTGGCGCGACGTTCTGGCGAATCTTGTAATCCACCGGGTTGACCGCAATGGCGCTGATCTTGACCAGCAGGTCACGGCCGGTGGCTATCGGTTGGGGCAATTCGATATCGTTTAGCGCTGCATGGTTATGGATAGGCAGGGATTGTGTGTAACCAATGGCTTTCATAAGGATTCTCCGGTCAGTGATGATCTGAGAGTTATAGTAGGGCTTGTATTAATCGTCTTAAACAGCACAATGGAAGAATCATTATCAAATAAAATTTGAAAATATGTTGTTAGAAGATCTCCAGGTGGCGGTTAAAGTGGCTGAGTTTCGTAGCATCACAGCGGCGGCCACCAGTCTGAATATGCGCAGTGCTACGGCCAGTGCCGCCCTTAAGCGGGTGGAAAGCGCCCTTGGGGTAGAGTTGTTTGTCCGGACGACTCGCAGTTTGCGGCTCTCTGCTGCAGGCGAACGCTATATTCCCGAGTGTGAAAAGGCATTATTGATGCTGGAGCTTGCGCGGCAAAGCGTGAAAGGTGATCTGCATGTGGTGGACGGCGAGCTGCGTATTGCCTTGTCATCGGATCTGGGACGGAATCTGGTCACGCCTTGGCTGGACGACTTTATGGATGCAAACCCTGGGGTCAGCCTGCGTTCTCATATCAGTGATAGTAATATCGACTTTTACCGTGACTCTGTGGATATCGCGCTGCGCTACGGTTCTCCTGATCAGGCCAATCTGTATGGCTTCAAAATCTGTGATGTCCCCTGTGTGCTCTGCGCCTCGCCCCAGTACCTTGAGGCTAATGGCACGCCCAGACACCCCCATGATTTGCCGTTACACAAAGGCGTGTTTTACCAGCTGCAGGATATTGTCCACGATGTGTGGGTGTTCTCCCAAGGTGGAAGCGACTACAAGATCAAGATGAGTGGCAACCGCATCGCCAACGACGGCGATCTGGTCAGGCGCTGGTGTGTTGCAGGTAAAGGGCTCGCCGTTAAATCCTGCCTCGATATGTCGTTTGATCTGTTGGCGGGCCATGTGGTCAGCGTTATGCCGGAGTACAAACCCACTGCTTCAGAGCTTTGGCTTATTTGCCCGAGCCGACAATCGATCACGCCGGCGGTTCGCTTGCTGCGGGACACCATCCGGGAACAGTGTGCGGCAATCTTGCAGCAACTGTTTGAGAAAGGGGTGATAGAGAGGGTTGCGGTCGGATAGTCTCCCCCGGTTTTGCCTTTCTTTAATGAGGGACTCTGCTGCTGTTCGATGTACTGAGGACGACTTCCACAATGAGAGGAATTGCTGCTGAGCAGAGTTGTCCTCTGTATGGCTTATCAAACCGGATACAATAGCAGATGGACTGCCAGGTGTTAGACGCCCGATAGATGAGGTATAAAAAGCCCGCGTGCCCGTGCGGGCTTTTTTGTGTCTTGCGGGCTGGCAGAACACAGATATAAAACACAGATGGGCTTTCACTGACTGAGGACAGCTCACCGACCAGAAGGAAAAAACGATGACAACGGCACAACCACGGCTAGGCCGACGCGGGATGCTGTTTATGCTGGTGATCCTCGGTGCCTTTCCGCCGTTGACCATGGATATCTATCTGCCTGCGTTGCCGCAGATCGCCGAGGCGTTTGCTGTCTCCCATGATGCCGTAAATCTGACGCTGGGTGGCTATATGGTGGCCTATGCCTGCGGCATGTTGTTTTGGGGGCCGCTGAGCGAGAAGTTCGGGCGTAAGCCGATTCTGTTGATCGGGCTGGCGCTGTATGTGCTGGCCAGTCTTGGCTGTGTGTTCTCTTACAGTATTGAGCCGCTGATTTTTTCCCGGGTTTTGCAAGGTTTTGGAGGTGGTGCCATCACGGTGGTGGAAACGGCCATCGTTAAAGACCTTTACAAGGGCCGTGAGCGTGAGCGGATTCTTGCCACTGTGATGTCGTTGGTCGTTATCGCGCCGTTGGTCGCTCCGGTGTTGGGGGCCGTGCTGCTGAGTGTTGCCTCATGGCATGCAATATTTGTGGCTCTCGCCCTGTTTGGCCTGTTCGCCACGGCCCTTGTGTTGCTGTTTCGGGAAAGTCTGGTCAATCGCTATGACGGGCCGGTGGTCAAGTCCTGGAGTCGGTTGGGCACGGTGCTGAGCAACCCGCGCTTTGCCTATCTGGTGTTGCTTTTTGGTATGGCGCCGATGTGCCTGATGGCGTTTATCGGCAGTGCGGCTTATGTCTATATCGATGGCTTTGGCATGTCCGAGCAGGCGTTCAGTCTGATCTTTGCCATGAATGCGGTGTGTGCCCTGATTGGCCCGATGCTGTATCTCCGCCTGTCGCGGCGGATGCCGGTGCAAACCATCGTCCGCATGGGGTTTGCGGTGTTGGTGATGAGTGGTGTGATGCTGGTCTTCTTTGGTGATCGCTCACCCTGGCTTTTTGCGGCCTGTGCCGCCGTGGCCACTCTGGCTGTGGTCGGCCTGCGTGTGCCCGGCACCAACCTTATTCTGGAACAACAGCAGCGTGATACTGGCTCGGCGGTGGCGCTTGTTCATTTTATCACCAGTATGTTCGGTGCCATGGCGGTGCAGCTTGTCGCCGCCCATTCCGGCAATATGACGTCCACTCTGGGTGGCCTTTTTATGGTGGTGGGGTTGCTCTGCGGTGTTATGTGGCTGGCGGTGCAGGGGCGTCCTTTTGTGATGGATCATCTGACGAAATACGATAAAGCGGAAGTGATGTAGGGCCTGTATCCGTGGCTACAGGCTCTGTCTGTGGTTGTTGTGATTTATGTTCCGGCCTTGTGCTCTTGTGTCGGGCTCTTGGTAACAAGTGCGAGGCCAAACAATACCGGTACCAATATCGCCAGGGCCAGCATCAGGTTGAGGGCGTTGTCGGGTGTGTCGGAATGTGTCCAGTATACGGCAATCAGCCAGGGTGCTGCCGCTCGTGCCAGTGACATGGGAATCAGCATAATGCCGTTGATGCTGCCGTAGTGGTGGCGCGTCAGCAGTTCCGGTACGGCCATGCCGCGCACGATGGTAAAGATGCCGTTTGCGCCGCCATAAAGCACACACAGGGCCGCCAGTGTAAACGCCGATGGCGGTGCTTTTAATAGCAGGATCGCTAGCGGAAACGCAACGCTGGCCAGCAGGCCAAGATGTTTGATGGAGATTTCCCGGAATAACAGCAGCAATAGTCGGGCACCGACCTGGGCCGGGCCAATCAGGGCAATGGCGAACACGACGGCTTGAATATCGGAAGACAGGGCAACCAGCAGCGGATAAATATGGTAGGTAAAGCCAGAAAACAGCGCCATATAAAAACAGAAAGAAGCGGTGAGCAGGTAGAATCTCGGGCTGTATAGCATCGCCCGAACAGGATTGTCCGGGGGACTGGGGGATGCGGTTGTTGCGGGCTGGTGCCGAGGTGTGTAATCGGCCACCGTGGCTGAGCGAATGGCCCAAAAGTACAGTGGGGCGGCGACGGCCATATTGATGGCTGCCAGTCCCAGTAGTGCGCCGCGCCAGCCCAGGTTGTCGAGCATCCATTGCAGCAGCGGTATAAACACCGTGCTGGCAAAACCGGCCCATAAGGTGATGGTGGTGATGGCGGAGCGGGCTTGTTGCGTCCCTAACTGGCGTATGGTGACGGCAAAGGCGGGTTCGTAAGATAACGCCGCTTGTAGTACTCCTAAGGTGATCACGACACCATACAGCGCCGTCATGGTGTTGATACTGGACCAGCCCAGCAGTGCAAGGGAAGCAGCCACCGTCGCGCCAACCATTAACGGACGACCATGGCCACGATCAATCAAAGCCCCCACCGGATAGGCGGCTAACGCAGCCGCCAGCAAGCCCAGTGTGGCAGCCCCATAAATATCCGCACGGCTCCAGCCCAGTTCATTACAGATGGCCTCGGCAATCAGGGGGAAGCTGTAATACAGCGTTCCCCAGGACACCATTTGACTGATGCCCATCGCTGCCACAAAGCTGCGATGGGCGGGTGCAGGCAACCTGCTCATCCCTGGCAAGATGACGTGGCTGGAGAGGGTGCCGCTGCCGTCGTCGAGGCCTGGGCGGCGGCGTACATGGCGTTGCTGCCTAATGCGGTAACAACCGCGGCCACTTGTTTGTAACCGGTACGCAGCAAAAAGGTTGGTGCACGGCCATAACTCTTGATGCCCAGGATAAACAGGCCGGGTTCCGGGTGGGAGAGTTCTGCCAGGCCGTGTTCAGGCACCGAACCACAGCTGTGCTGATTGGGGTCGATCAGGGGGGCCAGTCGTGTTGGGCTTTGTGTGGCCGGGTCCAAAGAGGTACGGACTTCGGCCAGCAGGCTCAGGTTGGGACGGAAGCCGGTGGCTGCGATGATGCGATCGACGGGCGGCAAGGTACGTGAGCCACTGCGTACCATCAGCTGGCCGTTATGGCGCTCGATGGCTTCGATTTCCAGTTCGGTAAATACTTCGATAAGGCCTTGCTCCAACAGCTCTTGAATGCGGACTTCCAAGCGTCGGCGTTCCTGCAATTCATCATTGGCGGGGGAGCGAACCACGTTGGTGACAGAGGCATTACGTACCCCCCAGAGTACACGCATGCCTTCGTGTTGCTCAGCCAGCACCACCAGATCCTGCAACGCGTTAAACGCCGAATGGCCACCGCCGACAACCAGCACCGATTGGTTGACGTATTGGTCGCGGGCAGCACCAAGAATATTGGGCACACCGTAGGCGATGGCGTCTGCGGCGGCATTTTCCCCAAGTGCTGGAATGCCGTGGGTTCCCAGCCAGTTAGGGGTCTGATAAGTGCCGGAAGCGTCAATCACCGCCTGTGCGACAACGTCGCGTTCGCCGTCAGGGCCGGTAACACGGAGCACAAACGGGGACTCGTTACGGCCGCCGGTGCGCAGTACATCATGGTTGCGACGGCTGACCGACTGAACCTGGGTATTCAGCTGCAGATGAGGGGCAATGGCCGGGTGAGAGGCAAGTGGTGTGACATACTGTGCCAGTAATTCCTGGCCAGTCGGGAAATCGCTGGCAAGCGGGTGGTTCCAGCCCTGTTGCTGCAGTAATGTAGCGGCGGCGGCATCAACGTTGTACGCCCAGGGGGAGAACATGCGCACATGGCCCCAGCGTGCCAGGTTGGCACCGGCCTGGTCTCCGGCTTCAAATACGATGGGGGTGTAGCCCTGATCAAGCAGGTGAACGGCGGCACTCAGTCCGATAGGGCCTGCACCGATAACGGCAACCGGTAATTGGGATGTGGTTTTGTTCATAGCATGGTCTCCATGATTAATGTTGTTACTAACAACTAATTGGGTAAAAAAATGGGCTATGAGCCCAGGCGATCACGAGCGGCTTGGGTCAGCTGCCGGATCAGTGTCAATGCGCCATCGACCACTTCAGCGGGAACGTCTTTGATCATGGACGCTTCTTCCGCGATCAGGTCTTGATGGATGGTCTGGTATAACGCTTCGCCAGCAGGAGTCAGTGAAAGTTGCACTGCGCGCTGGTCGGCCGGGTCGTGGGCCTTGAGTACATATTGCTTGCGCAACAGGGAGTCGACGACCCGGCTGGTGGTGCTTTTGTCGAGATACATCTCATCGGCCAGCGCCTGAAGGCGTAACGGGCCACGCTTGACCAGGGTTTCCAGTGCGTAGCACTGGGCCACCGAGACATCGTGGTGGCAAATGCAATCACGGTCGCGGAACTGGTGAACACGGATAAGTTGGTTCACTGCTTCGTAGAGTTCCTGAGCGCGTTTCGAGCTGGCGGACATGGCGATGGGTGTCTCGTTAATGGCTGCGTTAATTGGTTGTTAGTAGCAACTATAAAAGTGCCTGTTGATGGTTGCAAGCCCGAATTTCAGAAATGGGTTCTGAAATTCGGGCTTGTGGGGGCATCTATTTAATCCGGTGCTCACTCTGGGCCACCGGATGGTTTCGAATCACGAAGCCGACTTGCAGGCCTGACGGGTCAA
>NZ_JAUYVX010000013.1:0-146551 GCF_030688925.1 Oceanobacter sp. 3_MG-2023 | reverse complement strand
TCACCATGATTCATCTCACCATGATTCATCTCACCATGATTCATCTCACCATGATTCATCTCACCATGATTCATCTCGCCATGGTTCATCTCGCCATGATTCATCTGGCTATGGTTCATCTCGCCATGATTTATCTCGCCATGGTTTATCTCGCCATGGTTCATCTCTCCATGATTCATCTCGCCATGATTCATCTGGCTATGGTCAGTACCTTGGTGGTGAGCACAATGGGCATCACTCTCCTGGCATTCCATACCCGACATCATGGTATGGGTTTCTGCCCACGTCATCGGAGCCAGCAGCCATCCTGCAAGCCAGCAGGCCTGTACCATCGGTTTGTTTGTGATCCTGGTTTTCATGCAATCACCACTTCGCGGAACATCCCCGCATCCATATGGAACATCAGGTGGCAATGCCAGGCCCAGCGGCCAATGGCATCAGCCGTTACCTGAAAGCTGATACGCTGGGATGGTTGTACCGGAATGGTGTGCAAGCGGGCCTGAAACTCGCCACGGTGGTTTTCCAGCTCGCTCCAGACTCCGTGCAAATGCATTGGATGAGTCATCATGGTGTCGTTATGCAGTGTCACCCGCACTCGCTCGCCATAACGAAAATGCACCGGAGTCGACTGTCCAAACTCGATCCCATCAAACGACCAGCTGTAGCGTTCCATATTGCCGGTCAGATGCAGTTCGATTTCGCGCTCAGGATCGCGCCTGTCCATGGCACCACCTAACGTGTGCAAGTCTGCCAGAGTTAACACGCGACGGCCGTTGTTACGCAAGCCAATACCGGGGTCATCCAGATTAGTGCGCGGTGTATCGACACGCATATCCACCTGCGGACCATATTCACTGCTGGCGTGATGCACCTTGGCAACCGGTGCTGCCATCGCCCCGAGATTCATGCCACCTGACATATCCCCCATCATGTCCGCCATGGTTAACCACTCAGGCTTATCCATCACCGGCACAGCTGTCGTGAGCCCAAATGCCGGGGACAAGGTGCCACGAGCATAGCCGGAGCGACCCATATTCTGGGCAAATATCGTGTAGGGCTCATCAGCTGGATGTACGATGACATCGTAGGTTTCACCCGGCCCAAAACGGAATTCGTCCACCGTTACCGGCTCCAGATCCTGTCCATCCGCCTGTACGACCGTGAGCTTCAAACCGGGAATACGAACATCGTAAAAGGTATTGCTGGAGCCATTGATAAACCGCAAGCGTACATGTTCACCGGGCTTGAACACACCGGTCCAATTACCCGCTGGCGCTGCGCCGTTCATCAGGTACGTAAAGGTTGCGCCAGAGGTATCGGCCAGGTCGGTCGGGCTCATACGCATGTCGTTCCACATTTTGCGCATGGCAAAGGCTTCGCTGAGACCATAACGCTTGGCGTCGCGAACAAAATCTGGCCCGGTGGGCTGACTGTAGTTGTAATAATCCGACTGGTTTTTCAGCTTGGCGAACACATCCATCGGGTTTTCGTCGGTCCAGTCCGACAGCACCACCGCCATCTCACGGTCGTAGTAGACCGGGTCTGACGCTTTCGGGCGCACAATAATTGCGCCGTACATCCCGGTTAATTCCTGAAAGCCGGAGTGCGAGTGATACCAGTACGTGCCGCTCTGTTGTACCTGGAACTGATAAACAAAGGTCTCTCCCGGCGCAATCCCCGCAAAGCTGATACCCGGCACACCATCCATCTGATACGGCAGAATAATGCCGTGCCAATGAATCGAGGTGCTCACAGCCAAGTCGTTACGCACCCGGATGGTGACCGTTTCGCCTTCTTGCCACACCAGTGTCGGCGCTGGAACCGAACCATTAATAGCCGTGGCCTTGCCGCGACTGCCGGTAAAATTCACCGCCAGTTCACTCACCACCAGATCAAACTGAGTGCCGGTCAGTACCTGCACTTGTGGATTGTTGCTGGCAGGCAAAGATCCCGCCCGGGCATTGCCCATGCCAGCCAAAGCGACGCCAGTTGCTAACCCTTGCACAAACCGTCGCCGTGATAACCCGCTGGCCGCAATGCCAGTGGGAGTCAGAATTTTCATCACTCTACCTCTGCACTCTTCCATTTTGTACAGAGTAACCAGCCACAGCTGACCCCCGGATGACCCGAACATGACAAAACCGTCATGTTCGGGTCATGTGTCTATCCGGCAGTTTTTTGTACACTGCCGGTAGATTCCAGAGAGCACCCCATGCGCCTACTCATTGTTGAAGACGAAACCAAAATCGGCGACTACCTCCATCAAGGCCTGACCGAAGCCGGCTTTAATGTTGTGCTGGCGCGCAACGGCCTCGATGGCCACCACCTCGCCATGACAGAAGCATTCGATTTATTGCTGCTGGATGTGATGCTACCGGACGTCAGCGGCTGGAAGATTTGCCAGTCGTTGCGAGAATCCGGTAACCAGACGCCGATTCTGTTTCTCAGCGCCCGCGACCGCATCGAAGACCGTGTCAAAGGACTGGAACTGGGCGCCGACGACTACCTGGTCAAACCTTTTGCCTTTGCCGAATTGCTGGCCCGAGTGCGTACTCTGCTGCGGCGCGGGTTACGCCCGGTACAAGAGACGTTGGCCGTCGCCGATCTGACCCTCGATACCCAGAAACGCATCGCCGTCCGGAGTCACCAGAAAATCCCTCTCACCAACCGCGAATTTGCCCTACTGGAACTGTTGGTCAGCCGCCAGGGAGAAGTGCTAACGCGCTCGCTGATTGCCTCTCAGGTATGGGATATGAATTTTGACAGTGATACCAACGTCATCGACGTCGCCATTCGCCGCCTGCGCCGTAAAATCGACGACCCGTTCGAACAACGACTGATTCATACCGTTCGGGGCATGGGCTATCGTCTGGACGATGAACAACATGATTAAACGGCCATTATCGCTGCAGTGGCGAGTCACACTACTGACCGCAGTGGTAATCAGCGCCGGGCTGATTTTGCTGGTCAGCATGGTACAGAATTCCATTCGCAGCCACTTTGCCGAACAAGACAGCCAGGAGCTGGCCCAGGCAGCCGCCGCCATACAACAGGTGTTCGATACCAGCCCCGACCGGGCCGAAGTCCAGGCAGGACAACCACTGCCCGCTCATGTTCAGCACCTGCTGGAACAAATCAGCCACAGCTATCATGGCATCTCGCTCCAACTGCTTGTAGAACGACCCTCGCAACCACTAACAACGCGCTATCACAGTGGTAATGCCAGTGTCAGCGACACCCTCTTACAACAACCCAGTGTTACCCACATTAACGCCAAGACACTGACTAACTGGCAACAAGAAGCTCGTCCTTACCGTGGGGTATTGGTTCACTTAACGTTACCCGCCACTTCCGACGACGCCACCTGGCTCTTGATGCTGGCAACTGATATGCGTTTTCACCTGCGTTTTCTTGATGACTTCCGCAACACCCTGTGGGCCATAGTGCTGGGCATCGGCCTGCTGACTCTGCTGGCTGTCTGGTTCAGTATTCATCAGGGCCATGCCCCTCTGCGCCAGATCAGTCAGCGCATTGCCCGCATCGACTCCGAACAGCTGAACAACCGCCTAGACCCCAACCAGGCCCCCTCCGAACTGGTGCCACTGATACAAGCGTTTAACGACATGCTATCGCGGCTGGAAACCGGCTTCGAACGGCTGTCCAATTTTTCCGCCGATATTGCCCACGAACTGCGTACCCCGCTCACCAATCTGATCACCCAAACCCAAGTCATGCTCGGGCAACCCCGTGATCTCAATGCCTACCGCGAGCTGCTGTATTCCAGCCTTGAAGAAGAAGAACGACTGGCCCGCATGGTCGCCGATATGCTCTGGCTTGCCAAAGCCGATAATGGCCTGCAAGGCATCCACCCGGAACCCATCAACCTGCAAGAAGACCTGCACGAGCTGATGGATTTTTTTGAAGCCTGGGCCGATGAACGACAGGTAAAACTCACGTTTACCCCCTCCGACTCCCCACCGCTGAGTGGCGACCGCAACATGATACGCCGTGCCATCAGCAACCTGCTGTCCAACGCCATACGCCATACCGAACCAGGGCACAGTGTTGCTGTTGAACTCCGCCACATCCAGCGCCAAAACCAGGCATACGCCCGTCTCGAGATCCACAACCCTGGCCCAGACATACCGGCAAAGCACCTGCCTCACCTGTTCGACCGCTTCTATCGCGCCGACACCGCACGCCAGAAACACCCCGACAGCAACCCCGACAGCACAGGACTGGGATTGGCCATCACCCACTCCATCATCAACCTGCACAAAGGTACCATTGGCGTACACTCCAGCCATGGCAACACCTGCTTCTACCTGGAAATACCTGCAAACCGGTAATCAGCCACTGCAAAGGTTTTCCCGCACGCCGGAATCCAGTACCATACGCGCCCCTGTCTCCTCATAGCTCAACAGGATAGAGCTTCCGCCTCCTAAGCGGATGATCGAGGTTCGAGTCCTCGTGGGGAGACCATCAAAAACCCAGTAAATTCAAGGCTTTGTGGCCGATTCGCTCCAGAATCATAGCGGTGTCAAAACCGCTCATAGTGTCAAACCGTGGCGGCTGTTTTCGCACTTTCCCGCGCTGTCGTGCAATGAGCATTTTCCGCCGCCAACCCGCGCCAGTGCTGGTTTGGTTGGTTTCCGTCTGCTGGCATCACCCGCTGGCCCGCGCTCACCGCTTCAGACCTATGTGTACTGCTTTATAATTACCAAGGGTGTAGAAATAGAGCTACCTTGATTTTACTTTTTGTTTGATCAGATCAGACTCTGATATTCCATCATCATTGACGCGGTATTGGGTAATCTGGGCTTGATGGCAACCAGATATTCAGAGGCGGTATAGGGTGGGTTTTTCAGGCGCTGGCGCATTTTCTTAACAGCTGAGCAAACAGCAGCGGGCGCCATATCAACCTGATACGCAATAAAGTCATCAGGGTCAGGGAGGTTCAGGCCAGTAATCAGCGATTCATACTCCATCACAAGGGCGTCGTCCGTATATTGATCCACCAGCTCACGAATCCTCTGCAATTGGGCCATTGGCATTCCCGAGTTTTCATGAAGATTACGAATCCATTCATCATGAATCTGCTCACTCCAATGTGCCTTGAAAATACGTTTAGCCGCCAAACTCATCAGCAAATCACGCAGTCCTTGTGGATACAGGACACAGGCGTCCAGAACGACGCGAAACTGGCTCATCAGAAATCCATTCCAGCGTCTTGAGAGAGCGCCGACAATTTATCCAAAGCCTTACCACGGGCTTCATCAACCTGCTTTCGGTAATCCATTACATCAGTCAGTTTTACCCGGCGATGGCTGCCCACCTTGCGATATGGGATGTCTCCCTGTTCCAGTAACTTCACCAGATGCGGACGACTGACACTCAATAATTCAGCCGCTTGCTGGGTACTGATTTCCTGATGAATCGGAACCAGACTGATGGCATTGCCTTGGGAAACCTGAGTCAACACAGTGAGCATCAGGTTCATAATGTTGCCTGGCAGCACCAGTTCGTTGCTGCTGCCAGAGCTGCCCTGAATGGTCATACGAACCCGGTCATCATCGGAATAATTGGCCAACGCCTGCGCCAGTACCCGGCTGGAGTCCTTGGCCTGTTCGCTGTCTTCGGCAGTCGGCAGGGTCAGCTGCTGAAGAATACGTGAGTAGACTCCGGCCAAGTTCGGCGGTACCTGTCGAGTGATATCAAGCTCAACCACAAACGACTGATACCGGCCATCTGCCAGATTCACCAGGCCCATAAATACTGTCCGGAATTGGCTGACCACTGCAACAAGACACAACGAGTGGAACCGGACCCTACGGGCACGGATAGATCCCACGGGTACAGATAAAGCCACCCAGCAAACGTGAGTACCGGCTAGCGGCCAACACCCTGTTATGGATGTAATTCCCCCATAATCCGCTGCCAGGCGATATCCAGCCAGTTCACGTCCTTGATGGAGGTATGACGGGCATCGGCTTCGATGGTGATGTCAAAGCTGTTGTACCAGTCGGTTGGGGGGCCAACGTAAACCGGGTCCAGCGCATAGCCGCGATCCCGGAACTGGTCGGCGGTGATGTCGACAATCAGGTCGTTGATTCTGAGCCAGGCGTGGGAGTAGATTTCGTGGTCTCGACCTCCTGCCCGACCGGAGCAGTAGTCGGCAATCACGCCGGTTTGTTCAAACAGGTAGGTAGCCAGGACATTGGAAGTATCACCACAACAACCTGCCGGAAAGTCCCGAAATACCAGACCAATAAATTCTTCGCGGGGCACTGCTTCTATTGCACGCCGAAACTGTTGTGCCAGCCGGTACAGAGTCGCGTGGTCGGGCGCTACAGCCGCCATCATCAGCCCTCCACTAAAACCAGGTTTCTTTACTCTATGATAAATAATGTAAAGGAATTAGCGTTTTTTGTACAAGTGTTAAGACAACATCCCAAGCCATTATCGATGGTTTTTGTAAACCATTACCGGTTTGTTTCTCCGCGCAGGACAACCCGGTTGGTACTCCCGCCAACCGGCCTGCGGTTTTATACCTTTTGCATCAGCTGGGTCACCAGCCGTCCCAGGGTTTCGAGAGCCTGAATAACGGTATCGTCCCATGGCCGGGCAATATTCAGACGCAGGTATTGTTCAAACCGCTCACTGTTGGAAAACAGGCTACCGGGCACAATGCTGATGGACTGTTCACGAGCAAGGTGAAACAACAACCCGGACGAAACGCCATCAGGTAGCTGTATCCAAAGGCAATAACCTCCCAGCGGCTGGGAGATCAGGGTCTGGGGTGGAAAAAACTGCTGTAGCGCATTCTGGAACCGCACCCGGTTGCTGCTGATGGTTTGCCGTAATTTCCGTAGATGCCGGTCGTAGTGTCCTTGTTGCAAGTAAGAGTGGATCGTCTCTTGTGAGAGGCTACACGCAGAAAAAGTAGTGAATATCTGTTGTCTGACAACGCCATCAAAATGACGGCCCGGTATACACCAGCCGATTCTCAGCCCTGCCGACAAGGTTTTTGAAAACGAAGAGCAGTACATTACCCGGCCATCGGTATCCCAGGCCTTGAGGGCAGTACAGGCACCGTCCAGGCCGGTGATGGCAGTAACCTGACCACTACCATGTTTGTGACTGGCGGATTGTGTGAGGTGAGACAGTTCGCCGTAAATATCGTCTTCCAGCAAATCGATATCATAGCGACGCGCCATCGCCACCAGCTGTTTTTGTCGTGCCACAGGCATCACCGCACCATGTGGATTGGAGAACCGTGCGGTGAGCAAGAGCAGCTTGATTGGCCATTGGCTCAATGCCAGTTCCAGTGCTTCCAGGCTGACGCCGGTAGCCGGGTCGGTGGGGATTTCCAGTACTTTGAGGCCCAGCAGTTCTGCCAGCTGTAAAAAGCCGTAATAACAAGGGGACTCGACCGCAATCAGATCCCCTGGGTGCGTGCTGGCTCGCAAACACAGTGTCAGTGCATCCACACAGCCATGGCTGATCACGATGTCATCGGCGTCGCAGAAGACACTGGCATCCCGCATCCGAATCGCCAATTGTTGGCGCAGGCCAATATGACCAGGTGAAAACTGGTAGGCCAATACCTCGCTTAACTGGTAACGGCTGACTTTTTGAATATGTTGCTGCAACTGGCGCTGAGGCATCAGTGAAGCGTGCGGAATAGTAGCACCCAGATTAATCCGGCCGGGGTGATTCAGTTGATCCAGTACATCACTGATCAGCTCCGACTTGGTCACGGCCGATGGTATTGCTTCTGGCGATGAGACCGGCATCCGGATCACATTGGCCTGATCCATGCCAGCATGGCTGGAGCGGACATAATAACCGGACTGGGGACGGGCCAATAACCAGCCCTGGTCTTCCAGCCAGCCATAAGCCTGGCTCACGGTGGATATACTGACACCCCGCAAACCACTCATCTTGCGCACACTGGGCACCTTGTGTCCCACCGGATATATCCCGCTGCGAATATCGTTACTGAGGGCATCGGCCAGCTGCTGATAAAGAGGCTTGTCCAAGGTGCGTTCGAGCATATCGACTCCTGATGTTGTGTTGCCGCATCAATCACAACCAGCATAGCGGTACTGTCGAGTTAACGACCAGTACAGTTCACTCTCAATTGACCAGTTCAGTTAACTGTACAGGTTATCTGTACTGGTTGTTCATTACCGTTGTGACGCTAATCCTCCCTACCAGACTACGGCATGATGAGCAGGTTCTTCACCCACTCTGCCGAGGTGTTTATGGCTCTGTTCTTGTCACATCGTTCCGAATCGCTCTTGTTGCCTTCCGTGTCCTGGAAGCTGTCTGCTCGATCTGTAGTAGCAGGCCATATTGGCGTACATCCCAAAGCGATCCAATACGTAACTCTGGTGGCAGCCGCGGGCATGATGTGGGTGGGTGTCCGATTGGCTCTGACCCTGTTGTCGGCAGAATCAGTGGCTTTGGGGGCCAGTACCTTGCTGGGTACTCTGGCGCTGTTGCAGGTGCTGTTACTACGACTGCCATTACCGGCAGCGGCCAACTGGCCATGGCTGGGACTGACTTCCATATTACTGGGCTGGTTGCTGCCGGTATTACTGCTCCAGCTGATAACCAGCGTCACCTTTGGTTGGCTGTTACTGGTTATTCTGGCGGGCAGTGTTCTGTATACCCTGTGTTCACAGCTGCTGTTGTTTGATCGCCCAGCCACTCTGATTGCCTGGAATATGCTGTTGTGCTTACCCTTGTCAGCATTATGCCTGAGCCAGGCGTTGGAGCAGCCGTTGGCATCGTCACTGCCTCTGATGGCATCTCCCGCCGGACTGTTCGGAGTGGTGGTGCTGGGAGCAGGCTACTGGTGGTTCTGGGCCGTGCTGCTCAGGACCGACAAGCCGGTATATCGTTCATAACCGGCCGGGCAGCAGCCAATGCTGCTGCCCACTCATATCTCTCTGGTTGGCTCCTGTCCCCTCTCTCTGTACTCCTTTCTGCAACTCCTCCCTGCAATTCCTCTGTGTCCCCGTCTTTGGCCACTTGGTTATCAACATGACGGGATCCTCTGCTGTCTGTTTTTTGATCTTTACCGTTTTTGATTCACATCAATCCTTTAGTCACAGAACCATTCGAAAATCCCAACATAAAAGCCAAAAACATTTGATAGTCATTATCATTAATATTAGCATAAAGATGTAAACACCTTCAGGAATTGTAATCATGGATCAACTGCAGACTTTTATTCATTCATTAGGAGGGCCAGTCAATGCTATTTTGCTGGTGCTTTCTTTTGTGGCCAGCACGCTGATTCTGGCCAAATTATGGCAATTTTTCCGTCACCGCTCAGGCTCCAAGAGTCGGGTTAATGAGGCGCTGAACCACCTGGCCAACGGAGAGCAGTCACAGGCCTTGCTGGCGACCCGCAATCACCCGGCCCCCAGTCTGGCGCTGATTGGCAAATTTCTTGAGCTGAGAAAAACCCCCTCATTACCTGAAGCGGCACTGCGTGAAGAAACCCTGCGTCTGGCCCGAATTGAAGTCGGCAAGCTGACACAAGGCCTGCGGCCTTTGGAAGTGATCGCCAATATCGCACCGCTGCTCGGCCTGTTTGGTACGGTACTGGGCATGATCGAAGCGTTTCAGGCTATGGAAGCGGCCGGCTCCAAGGTTGATCCTGCCGTCCTGTCTGGTGGTATCTGGCAGGCCCTGCTCACCACTGCTGGCGGTTTGGCCGTTGCGATTCCGGTCTCCATGATCCACAGCGCGCTGGAACGTAAATCAGAGCTGCAAACCGGTGAACTGCAAGATGTGATCGACCGTCTGTTCTTCTTGCATGCCACCCAGAAGCTGGATGCCGATACCGCACCGGCTTCTTATGAACTGGCGGCCCAACGCGCATGAGCAGTCTGGCCATCACGCCACGCCGGGCTCGCCCCATCAGCCTGACTGCGCTGATTGATGTGGTGTTTATTCTGCTGATGTTTTTTATGCTGACATCCAGTTTTACCCAGTGGCTGACGATGCCACTGGCATCACAGTCAGCCAGTAGCGAACCGGCCGAAACGGAAGAACTCCCCCAGTTACTGGTACTTCATCAGGATGGTGCCGTTACGCTGGCGCAAGACAAGCCCACCCGCTTTACCGCGCTGGAGCAAGCACTGGAGCAGGTGAACCACAGCAACAGCCTGGTTGTGCTGCCAGAGGCTGATATTCAGGTACAGCGTATTGTAGAAGTGATGACCACCTTGTCCGCTCTGGATCTGCCTGCGGTCACACTCGGGCAAACATTACCTGGCGATGAAACCGACGCGGCAGCTGCCAGCAGTCACTCAGACCTGCCTCCGGAGTAAGGCCCCATGCTACAAAATACAACTCTGCTTCCTGCCCGCAAGGCACGAAATAGCGATGACAATATGATTCCATTAATCAATATTGTGTTTTTATTGCTGATTTTTTTTATGGTCGCCGGGCAAATCAAAGCCATGCCTAATGCCGACCTGATACTGCCCAAAGCCTTGCTGAACGAAGAAGATGCCCACTCAGAGATGCGGCTTGAAGTGGCGCAACAAGGAACCTTGACTCTGGATGGTACGCCTTGCACACCAGAAGAGCTGGCGACCCGACTACAGGCTCTGAGTGATCATGCCGCCATATCGGTCGGGATTTTTGCCGATCAACGAGCGACAGCTGCCTCCCTGGAGCAAGCGATGGCGGTGCTGCGCCAGTACTCATTCCAGTCGGTACGCCTGTACGCTGAAGCACCGGAAGGAAACTCATGAGTCTGACGCGAAAACACTGGCTGGGCGCATTAACCGTCGCCGCTACTTTGCATGCCTCGGCTGTTTATATGTTGCTGTTTTACACGCCGGCCGTTGCCGAAGGCGACGCCATGTCGAGCGGTGAATCCGGTATCGATGTCAATATGGGTATGCTGGGCAGCTACGCCAATGCCACAGAACGGCTGGTGCAACCAGAACCAGAACCAGAACCGGTAGTACCTCCGAAGCCAAAACCCAAGCCGAAGCCAAAACCCAAGCCGAAACCAGAAGTGATCAAGGTGCCAGAACCTGCGCCGGAACCTGAGGTTCCGACGTTCAAGGTCGCACCTCAGGAAGAGCTGACACCGGAACCGGAAGTCGAGCCGGAACCAGAGCCAGAAGTTGAACCGGAGCAGGAAGAAGTACCGGAACAGGAAGCCGAGCAAGAAGAAACCGAATCAGAGCCGAGCACTCAGCCACCTTCTGCAGCAGCACACTCGCAGAATAAGGAAAATAACTCGGATACCACGTCAGCAGAAGCAACCGGCCACTCCAACCAACAGCATGCCGGGGGCACACCAGGCCAGGCACAAAACTATATTGCCAGTATTCAGCGTTGGCTTAACCGTTTCCAGAAATATCCCAAGGTTGCCAAAAGGCGGAAACAGGAAGGTGTCGTCAAGTTGCAGTTTACGATCGATCGTAACGGTCAGGTAATCAGCTCTGGAATTTATGAGTCGTCAGGTTATCCAGCCCTGGATAAGGCCGCTTTGGCAATGCTGTCGCGAGCAAATCCATTACCCGGCATCCCGGATGATTTTTACCCGGAAAGAAGCACCTTGCCGCTGGTAATTCCAGTCGACTATTCGCTGATTAACTCCTACCGGTAATGATCGGATTCAGAATAACGGACGGTTGCGTCCGTTTGAATCATTGCTTGCCGTGACCAATACCACCTTCTGTGTCTATTGGTCTGGCTCCATCCCTGTTGATTGAATCTTTAAAACCGGCTCTGTCCGTGTCGTTAATCGGCTCCGTCCTTGCTTATTGAATCTTTAAAACCGGCTCTGTCCATGTCCGTTGGCCCGGTTTCATATCCGTTATGCTTATCCGGTGCCAGTTGGCGGATGCAAGCGTTCGAGCTCTTTGGCGGGCATGGGGCGTTCAAACAAGAACCCCTGCAACTGATCGCACTCCTTGAAGCGCAGGATTTCCGCCTGCATTCGGGTTTCTACACCTTCGGCAGTTACGGTCATACCAAGGCTTTTGGCCATCGCGATCACGGCAGATACAATTTTCTGGCTGCCATCATCATCCACAATATCCTTGATAAACTGCTTGTCGATCTTGAGCTTATCAATAGGAAGCTTGCGCAAATACGACAACGAGGAATAACCCGTACCAAAATCATCCATCGCCAGGCTATAGCCGTTTTCTTTCAACCGGTGCAGCTGCCGAATCACCTGGGTAGCGCCGTGCAGGATAAATCCTTCGGTGATTTCCAGCTCGATATTACTCGCGGTACAGCCGCTTTCTTCGATCATGGCCATAACGTCGGTCGCAAATTCCGGGCGTTTGAGAAAACCACCAGACAGGTTGATGGCCATCTTGCCGTAAATAACCCCGGAGTTGTTCCAGTCCATGGCTTGTTGGCTGGCGGTGCGCACAACCCAGTTTTCCAGCTCGGCCATCAGGCCCATTTTTTCGGCGACGGGTAAAAATTCTTCCGGTGAGATTTCACCGCGCTCAGGATGCTGCCAGCGTACCAGCGCTTCTACGCCCTGCAGTTGACCCGTTCTGGTATCCACCTGCGGCTGATAGACAAGCTTCAGCTCGTTTTCCTGGATAGCCCGATGCAACTGATATTCGGTTTTCAGAATATCCCGCGACATCGAATCGGTATCTTCGTTAAAGAAGAAACAACGGTTTTTGCCAGACTCCTTGGCTTGATACATGGCCATATCACTCTTGCGCAACAGTGTTGCCGCATCACAGCCATCATCCGGATAAATACAGATACCGATGCTGGCAGTCACTCGCACGGAATCATTTTCGATCACAAAAGCCGACGACAAACGTCGGGTCAGCTTGCTCAATACTGCCCGGGCGGCATCGGCCTGACCAATACCTTCCAGCAACACAACAAATTCATCGCCACCCAGGCGAGCCACCACGTCTTCACCCCGTAACTCTTCTTTCAAGGCATCCGCGACTTGCTTCAGTAATTGATCACCGGCCCGGTGCCCCAGGCCATCATTGATGTATTTGAAATTGTCGAGATCAATAAACAGCAGGGCAAATTTTTCCCGGTGCCGTTTGGCGCGGCTGATGGCGGCATCGATCGATTCCTGCAACATCACCCGATTGGGCAAGCCGGTCAGGGCATCATGGTAGGCTTGATGTTCCAGCTGGACATAGGCATCACGAATTTCGCTGATATCAGCAAAAGAAAATACATAATGGCTTCGACGCCCTCTGATATCACGCACACTGCTGATCGACAAGCGGACCGGACACAGCGCTCCCGACAAGGTCAAGGCTTGCCACTCTCCTCCCCAATGATCGGCATCTTCGACGTATTGCTGTAATGACAGGCCGCCAGGCTCCATTCGCTCCAGTAAAAAGATATCCGGGGTGGCACCGGTAACCTTCTCTTCCGACAGCCCGCACAAGCGGGTAAACATGCTATTGACGTGTTCCACTTTCCAGTGGGCATCGGTGATTACCATGGCTTCTCCCGCTTCCCGGAAAGCACTGGCGTAGTGACGCAGCCGTTTTTCCTTTTCCAGACGATCAGTGATGTCGACTACCGTCGCGGATACCCGGATGCCATCATCAGACTCTACCGGGCTAAGGCTGATCTCCACGTCAATCAGATGGCCATCACGATGCTTGCCGTGGATATGCTTGTTCTTGGCCATTGTTCGACGCCCGGACTGGCCGATATCCGCCGTGTATGGGTCCGGATAAAACAGCATCTCGTTGTCCGGTGCCAGGATCTCCATCGGTTGACCAAGCAGCTCCCCTTTATGGTATCCAAACAGCTCATCCAGAGCCGGGTTGGTCATCAGAATCAGGCCGTTACCATCCACAATCAGGATGCCGTTGACATTACCATTAACCAGATTCTGTGCCTGGGCACGTGCGTGGGTGAGATCGGCTGACATATCACGCAGGCGCTCCGACTCCTGTAGCTGCAGAGCGACATTGGCATGGCGATGACGAAAATACATAAAGGCCAGCAACAGATCCCAGATCACTATCCCGACCGAGATACATCCAATCCAGACATAGAGGCTCTCGTTACTGACCAGTTGTGCCTGCTCTTCACTGGAAATAAAACTGACCAATATCAGTTTGGGGGCATGGCGATAATCCATCGCGTCCGAATCACCCCATTGCCGCTCACCGATATCGGCGACATCCCAAATCCAGATACCTTCAGGCTCCACCAGGGTACCGGATACTTGCTGCTCCATGGCGCGCCAGGCGGCCTCCGAACTGTCCCGGATGCGTTTGGGGTTGCCAAACATAAAGCCCCATTCATCCTGGGGGTTGAAACCTTTTAGCCAGTCGCCGTTACGATTGGCCATTAACAATGAGTTGTGGGCGGTACTGTGTTCCAACCATTCAAACATCGGGGTCAGGCTGTCATTAATGATCACAATGCCACGATCTTTGCCTGTGCTATCAAATACCCGAATGGCGGCCCGGATCATGGGCCGGAACGGCCGTTCGACTTCGCCGTACTCCACGTTCAGATCGATAGGGGAAAAATACACACTGCCAGCCGATACCTTGATGGCATCCTGGAAGTAGTAACGATTTGATTTGTCTTGCAACTTGGCGGTGGGAACATGCTGGATACTGCGGCCAAAGCGCTGCAGGCGCACCCGTTCAATACCCTTTTCATCTATCCATCGGGCCTGATAATAAGAGATGTGTCGGTTGGCGACGCCAAACAGAATGTCTGACATCCGGGTGTTGGCATCCTCTTGCGCCAAGGCGGCCTTCAGGGCTGGCTCCTGGGCCAGAGAACGTAACAAATCGCCGGTGTTGGCCATATATCCGGACAGCTGTGAACTGACCAGCTGCACCTGCCGTTCTTCATGGCGTTGCTTGTCGTAAACAATCCGCTCGTTCCAGATGGAGGTAATCCCCCATCCGGTGACAGCCGTCACCACGGAAACCAGTAGCAGCGACAGAAAAACATGTTTACGGACCATCTGCTTTTACTCCCTGAACGTCCACGCGTGTGCAGACATATTATTATATTTCCGTACAACAACTGTATAACGTTCGCATAGGAAATGTACAGAATATAATCAATCAGTCAGGGGCTACAATATTTCTCAGCGGCCATGCTCCGCTACCGACTGTTCGCTTTTAGAGTTTATCAACGCAGCTACCAATAAAGAATAGTAATAATTACTGGAAGCAGTACCCGTTGGCAGAAAATGGCACCCGTTCGGGATATTGGCCTCACTGGCCAAATCACAGAACGGGTTGATCGTTTTACTTGGCGCTGGCCAGATTATCCAGATAACGTTCGGCATCCAGTGCCGCCATGCAGCCGGTCCCAGCAGAGGTAATGGCTTGGCGATAAATGTGATCCGATACATCACCGGCGGCAAACACGCCCTCTACGCTGGTTTGAGTGGCATTACCATGGCTGCCAGTCTGAACTTTCAGGTAGCCGCCTTCCATATCCAGCTGGCCTTCAAAAATACCGGTGTTGGGTGAATGGCCAATGGCAATAAAGATACCATCCAGGGCAATATCGGTCTTTGCATCGGTATCACGATGTTTGATACGCATACCGGTGACGCCCATATCATCACCCAGGACTTCATCCAGCTCGCTGTTCCAGTGAATGGTGACATTGCCGTTAGCGGCTTTGTCGAGCAGCTTGTCGGCGAGGATTTTTTCTGAGCTGAAGCTGTCACGACGGTGAACAACAATGACCTCAGAGGCGATATTGGCAAGGTACAAGGCTTCCTCAACAGCAGTATTACCACCACCAATCACCGCTACCGGTTTTTTGCGATAGAAAAATCCGTCGCAGGTGGCACAAGCCGATACACCCTTGCCCTTGAAGGCTTCTTCGCTTTCCAGACCAAGGTAACGGGCGCTGGCACCGGTGGCGATAATCAGAGCATCACATGTGTATTCACCGCTATCACCCTGCAGTACAAACGGACGTTGATCCAGTTTGACCGTGTGAATCTGGTCAAAAACAATTTCGGTATCAAAACGCTCGGCATGGGCTTTCATGCGCTCCATCAGCTCCGGCCCTTGCACTCCGGCAGTATCACCCGGCCAGTTATCAACCTCAGTGGTGGTGGTCAGCTGCCCTCCCATTTGCATGCCGGTAATCATTACCGGGTTCAGATTGGCGCGCGCAGCATATACCGCGGCGGTATAACCAGCAGGGCCAGAACCTAGGATTAACAGTTTTACGTGGCGTGACGAGCTCATACAAAAATCTCCAGAAGGGAAACCCGCCGACGATGTCTACATCGTCCGGCGATAAATCGGAATACAGACACTTGGTACTTGGTACTTGGTACTTGGTACTTGGTACTTGGTACTTGGTAATGGGGGCAAGCTTATCGGTTGCCAAGGCGGCGGTTCAATAGTATTTGCCAATTACAGGGCGCTTTTCTCAATCAAATATTTTTCCCGCCCCCAAACCTTGCCCGTAACCATTAACGGTTATGGCCTCGACCAGCCTTGATGCGTTTCACTTGCGCTATTTTCCTGCCATCAGCTGCCCCGGTAACGCCTGATCAGCCAAAGTGACAAGGTGGCCATGATCCACAGATTTGGCTTCCGGGGCTTGGCAAGATCAACAGCAAAGGCCATAGTAATTGCACTACTCACAGAGGGAGGGACACATTGCCAGTCGACCTGTCTATATCTGCGGCTCCGTATCACCATCAGGAATCGTACTGTTTGTTTTCCCTGCCAGCCGGTGTTGATGATACGGCTGCATTCGCTACCCCGACCACTTATCCATTACCTCCGACGTCATCTGCCACGTCACCTTGTCCATCCGGCCAATCCCCGGAACGCATCACCACAGACTCACCGCTTGCTTCTCTGAACCTGAAACCAGGAGAGTGTTTTTATGGCCGCGCGCAAAACTGCTACCAAGCTGTATGTTCTGGATACCAACGTGCTGATTCACGACCCCAGTGCCATTCATCAATTTGAAGAACACCAGGTCGTTATTCCCATGACGGTACTGGAAGAACTCGACAAGCTGAAAATGGGCAAAGCTGCCATCGCCACCGATTGCCGGGAAGCGATACGACAAATTGATCGTATTATTGGCAAAGCCAGCCCGACCGAGATTGCCAAAGGAGTACCGATAAAGCGGGCCGATGGCAAGTCACTCGGTTCGTTTTCCATTCTGCTGGATACCTTTGATAGCCGTCACGCGCCCTTATCCCGGGAGATGAACGACAACAAAATCATCAATGGCCTGATCGCTCTGCAGGAAAAATCTCCCCACCGCGACATTATTCTGATCACCAAAGACATCAATATGCGCCTCAAGGCACGGGGCTGTGGTATCGGTGCACAGGACTATCAGAACGACCAGATGCTGTCGGATGTGTCGCTGCTGGAAACCGGCTACCACACCTATGCCGATTCATTCTGGGACAGCCAGACCCAGGTCAACAGCTTCCATGATGCCACCGGGACTTTCCACCGTATTCCGCGAGGCCATTTGCCTGACGAACTGTATCTCAATCATTTTATCCTTGATGAAAGCGGCTTTGTCGGCAAGGTGGTGGATCTGGACAACGACATGGCGGTATTGCACGACTTGCCGGTGGAGCAACTGATGTCTCAGGTAGCCTGGGGACTGCGTCCACGGGACCTGCCCCAGGCGCTGGCATTACATCTGTTGCTCGATCCGTCGGTCTCGCTGGTAACGCTCAGTGGTCAGGCCGGTTCCGGCAAAACCATTCTGGCACTGGCCGCCGCCATTGAAATGACCGTCGCCACCCAGCAGTTTCGCCGGATTATCGCCACCCGCAGCACCCGAGGTCTGGACGAGGATATTGGTTATTTGCCCGGCACCGAGGCGGAAAAAATGGAGCCATGGCTCGGCGCCATCACCGATAACCTTGAAGCCCTGCATTACGAAGATGAGCACGCCACCAGCAGCGTCGATTATATTTTGCAAAAAGTGCCGTTGCAGTTTAAATCGCTGAATTATATTCGTGGCCGCAGCTTCCAGCACAGCCTGATCCTGATCGATGAATGCCAGAACCTGACCCCTCACCAAATGAAAACCATCATTACCCGCGCAGGTTCCGGCAGCAAGGTGGTCTGTCTGGGTAATCTCGCCCAGATCGACACGCCATACCTGACCCCTGTCAGTTCTGGCTTGACCTATCTGATAGAGCGCTTCAAGGCCTTTGACCAGGGCGGTACCATTCATCTGCAAGGGTCGCCGCGTTCGCCTCTGGCGGAATATGCAGAAACCCATCTCTGATGGGGCTTTCCACCGTCATATACAGCAGGACAGCGGGCTGATAAGCCCGCATGTACCAAACGGTTTTTTCAGACTGTCGATGGCCGCTGCCTAGCGATAAGCAGATGACAGCCAGCGTCAGAAACGTATGCTGTAGCCGAATTTTTTTACCGGATATCAAGATGATCAAACGTGTTGCTATTTATTGTGGTTCCCGCCTGGGGAATGACCCGGCCTATGCCGCTGCCGCAACAACATTAGCCACTTTTCTCGCCCAGCAAGGCATTGGCATTGTCTATGGTGGCAGTCAATCAGGGCTGATGGGAATAGTCGCCAATGCGGCGCTGGCAGCCGGTGGGGAAGTGATTGGTGTTATGCCTGGGGTACTCGGGCAACAGGAAAGAATCCACACCGGTCTGACACAAATACACCACGTACACAGCATGCATGAACGCAAGGCACTGATGGCCGACCTGGCCGATGCCTTTGTGGCTTTACCCGGTGGTATCGGCACCCTGGATGAATTGGTCGAAGTCTGGTGTTGGGCCAACATCGGTGATCACAACAAGCCTTGTGCCTGTTTTGATGTTGACCAGTTCTGGCAGCCGTTTTTTGACTTGCTGACGCATATTCGCCAGCAAGGATTTGCCCATCAAAGCGGAGAACTGTTGCGGGCCAGCGAACCAGCCCTCTTGCTGCAACAGCTTGAGCACTATGCGTTGGCGGGTTCCGGCTCGGGAGCGGGTTCTTCCAGTAAATGACGGCTTTCTGCCGCAAAACCGGCACCGACTTCCAGATAGTAGTTAAAGACGACATCCACTCCCAGGTCGATCAGTTCCTGGCATTCATCGTCGTAACGGGCCACGGCAGAAATCTTGCCGGTATAACCGGACAGGCGCAGCATCTCCAGCGTGCTCTTCATTTCCAGTTGTGCCGGTAACGCCATCATCACCAGACGGATATCGTTACGAGCAGCGCCAATACTTTCCCAGAACTCCATATCGTCCGCATCTCCGACCACCACGTTCAGGCCTTTACTTTTCAGATAGGCGATACGTTCAGGGTCAGACTCCACCCCACAGATACGGTTGCCATACTCAGCTTCCATCGCACGGTAAGCACCCTTGCCAACCCGACCCATGCCCAGAATAAGCACCTCGGCCTGTACCGGCGTTTCGTAGGTTGAGTGCGCTCCCGGGCGCTCATAACGGTTGATCTGTTCCTTGCGCCGCGCATAAATATGGTGGGCGCGGCGATACACGGCAGTACTGAGTACAAACGATAGCGACATGGAAACCGCCAGAATCACCAGCCAGTCGTTACTCAACCAGCCATTGTCCACGCTCAGGTGCGCCACAATCAGTCCGAACTCGCTGAAGTTGGTTAACGCCAGAGCACTCAGATATGACGTCCGTCCTGAAATCTTGAATTTCAGCATCAAGACAAAAAACAGACCGAACTTCACGATCAACAATGAGGTTAACAGCAGCACCGGCAAGGCCATATCTAGGGTTGGCAAGGCAGTAAAGCCGATCGACAGAAAGAACCCGATCAGGAATAGATCCTTGAACCCCATCAATGCCTTGTAGATTTCAACCGACTTGCTGTGAGAAGCCAGCAGCACACCGATCAGCAAAGCCCCCAGATCACCTTTCATATGCACCAGCGAGAACAGCTCCGATCCCCCCAACGCCAGAAAGAAGCCCAGCAAAGGCAATAACTCATCGTGACCAACCCGGCTGACCAGACGATGCAGCATGGGTTTCAGCAGCCATAAGCCCAGCAAACCAAACGCCATGATCGATGGAATCTTGCCAGTTGAGGCCACCAGGAAAATAACCGCAACAATATCCTGAATGACCAGAATCCCGACCACAATCTTGCCATGGCGGGCCTTCAGCTCAGAGGCTTCTTCCAGCATCTTGATAACACAAACGGTCGAAGAAAAACTCAGGGCAAAACCGATCAACGCCTGAGTCTGCCAGGGGATTTCCAGATAATGGCTGATACCCAGCCATCCCAGCAAAGACACCACCCCAACCAGCAATAACGTCCAGAGACTGGTATGCAGCACACTGGTTGCCCATACTTCGGTTTTTAACAACGCCTTGACGTTCAGCTTCAGGCCAATGGTAAACAGCATCAGGGTAATGCCCAGATCCGCTAGCCGGTTCAAGACCGAATCCGGTTCCATACCCACGGCATTCAACCCAAACCCGGCCAACAAATACCCTACCAATGGTGGCATGCCTACCTGCTTGACGACAAAGCCACATAAAAATGCCACCAGAATCCAGACAAAATCCATTCTTGCTCCTTTAAATGCTCCAGCAAAGCACAACTGCTGCCAGTGGCAAGAATACCAGCCGAAGCACTTTATTTCGCCACCGTGCCATCAGCAAAACCCCAAATCGTCTGACAATAACAGGGGTGTTCCCTATTCCAGCAGGTACAAATGGTGTACTGACCTGGCGCAGCGCCAGCTTTCGGCGCCAGTAGCCGGTCGATTCCGATTCCGCTACAGTCCAACACCACCCCACCTGCTTAATCCGATGCCAGAGGTTAAACGATTATTTTGCTCGATATTCTTTATCTTGATGACCATTTGGTGGCCATTAACAAACCCAGTGGCTTGCTGGTACATCGCAGTGATATTGACCGCCACGAAACCCGTTTTGTCTTGCAGCTACTGCGCAACCAGCTAGGTCAGCGGGTTTATCCGGTGCATCGGCTGGACAAACCAACGTCCGGGGTTCTGGTGTTTGCACTTTCCAGTGAGATAGCCAGCCAAATTGCTGATCAATGGCGGGAACGTGTGATCGATAAACGCTACCTGGCGATTGTGCGTGGTTATATGCCCGAGTATGTACACCTCGACTACGCCATGAGTCCGCCGATTGATAAATA
Source organism: Oceanobacter sp. 3_MG-2023 (assembly GCF_030688925.1). Classification (NCBI taxonomy): domain Bacteria; kingdom Pseudomonadati; phylum Pseudomonadota; class Gammaproteobacteria; order Oceanospirillales; family Oceanospirillaceae; genus Oceanobacter; species Oceanobacter sp. 3_MG-2023. Next base: position 125,398 of record NZ_JAUYVX010000013.1, on the reverse strand, counting down.
CGCCAAACAGCCAGTAATAAAACCACCACAAGAAGCCATTACCGACTTCCGTTTATTGGCCACCATCGAGCTGGATGTCGAGATCGACAAGTATCCGCAATCCCGTTACTCACTGGTTGAAGCCATGCCGAAAACCGGGCGCAAGCATCAGATTCGCCGTCACCTGAAACATCTGAGCCACCCTATTATTTGTGATGCCCGTTATGGCAAGGGGCGTCACAGTCGCTACTTTCGTGACCATCTCAATGCCGGACGCTTGTTGCTCCACGCCTGGCAACTCCATATGACACACCCTGTCACACAACAGCCACTGGTGTTTACTGCTCCGCTGGATAACGTCTGGTGGTCACTGGTGCAGCGCTTCCAGTGGCAAGCACAGCTACCGGAGTTGCTCGCCGCAACCTTACCTGAGGATAACAAGGAGCGGACATCGGTCTGAGATTCTGCATCCTACTCCCCAAAGTTGTGCACATTTTTGCCTGAATCAGAAGTTGTGCACAGCCTTGCAGAAAACAACCTCAGATCAAGCCTATTATCCACTGGCGATGACCTTTGAAGGCGTGTTGTCAGGCCATTTTTTTTCCTGAATGGTAAAAATAACCGATAATTTGCCTTGACGACCGGTTACCCACAGAATCTGTGGATAAATCTGAGGACAATTTCTTTAAAAGTACCTGCAAGCCGCACCAATACTGGCTTTTCCTTAAATTGTTCGGTTTTGAACCAAAAACAAAAACTCTTATATTTCAATAAGATAGCAATATATCGGTTTTTTTGAAGACACTTGTTGACTTTTATCGATGATGGAAATGACGGTTTTATGACTATGTGAATAACGCCTGTTAGAAAATATTGACGTGTCATTTTTAAAAAAAATCACTGTCAAGACTTGCAAGCTGTCATTCCTTGGTTAATTTCAAAATACCCAATCAAAAACCGGGAACAAGTCTGTGGATAATTACGGGGATAATTTTCTGGAATTTGAAATTGACAGCTGCCATTTTTGGAGTATCAAGACACATCTTTTTCAGCTTATAAAAAATACTTGCTTTTCAAGGTCTTAGGTACCGACTCCGAGTGCTTGTCAAGTACTGCATCCAAAAACTGTCCATGACGACCATGATGGTCTATGTGAGTAATTCATCAAGCCAGTGCGAACAGCGACGGTATTCTCTGCTGATTCTGTACCAATTATTTGAAAATACACTTGACGTCATCAGGCTGTCGATTTAGCCCACTGCCACTTCATCCACAGTTTCTGTGGATAATTGTGTGAATATCATCTTTAAAAGCGCTGCAGAGCCAGTCAGGGCAACGGTCCCGCTAATTTGTTCATTTTTTAACCAGCAAGAAAGACATGTTACCCACAGACACAGACAAAGCTTTGATTCGGTAACAGTCAAGCCTCAGCAGTAAAAAATATCATGGATATAAGCAGCGGCTATAAGAATTGTGAAGCAGACATGCGCCGCCAACATTGGCTTCACTGTTGGCGGGATAATAAAAACCCGGACAACAAACGCTGCAGAATACAGCGTCTATCGATCCGGGTATCAAGGAGCCTAGAGTACGCCCAGTGCTTCTGCCAGTTGGTCTGCTGGCATATAGCCAGGGAACAGACGGCCATCGTCAACAATAATGGCTGGGGTGCCATTCACACCCAGTTGTCGACCCATCAGGTACTGCTCTGCAATCGGTTCATTACATGCTGTACTCGCCTGCATATTGGCAACCAGTGTCTGCTGTAATTCATTTACGCGCTTCTGCACGGCAGCATCCCCTGCACGCAACTGCCGACTCAGCGAGTTCAGTTCACTCTGGGCATTTTTCATATCGGTCATGGCTGTCTTGCGATCATCCTGACACCAGACGTAGTTAATTTTCTGGAATGACTGGGTCAGCTGGCCAGTATTGGGATCCTGAATACCGGAACGAGGGTACGCCAGGTAACGCACGGTAATGCCCAGTTCATTAATACGCGGAATTTCCTTGTGCAGCTTCTGGCAATAACCGCAGTCAATATCAGTGAAAACGTTGATCAGTGCTTTTTGTTTGCCTTTGGCCGGGAACAGGACGGTATCGGTATCGGCAATGGTTGCCATGCTTTCGGCACGACGCGGATTCATACGCTCTTGCGTCACATTGACCGCGTGTGGGCCATCAATGGCAATCAGTTCATCACGATAGATAAGATGGCTGGCATCCGGCGTCATATACAGTGCCGGGCCACCTTCCAGAATCACTTCCAGGATCTGGTTATTGGCAATCAGACTGGTACCTTCCACTTTTACCTGTGGCCCATACACCTGTTGTAAATGGGATTCTGCCAGTGTCCGGATTGCCGCGGCAGCAGCCTGAGTCGGTTCTGCTGCATCCGAATCGTTACAGGCGGTCAGACCAACCACCAAAAACGACAACAATAATTTCTTCATTGTGTCCTACACCCTGTTGTCAGGAATAAATTTCGGTTTTGAAGCCGGAGAGGGTCATTGGTTCCAACCAATTCATAGCGATCTTGCCAATACTGTTTTACAGCCATAAAAAAACGGGCACAAGGCCCGTTCTTTCCAAACAAGAAGGTTATACCTTCTCTTTGATACGTGCAGATTTACCGCTACGTTCACGCAGGTAGTACAGTTTCGCCTGACGCACATCACCACGACGTTTGACAGCCATGCTGTCAATCTGTGGGCTGTGAGTCTGGAAAGTACGTTCTACGCCAACACCGTGAGAGATTTTACGGACGGTGAAAGCAGAGTTCAGGCCGCGGTTACGCTTGCCAATCACTACACCTTCAAACGCCTGCAGACGCTCACGGGTACCTTCTTTTACCTTAACCTGTACAACCACAGTATCACCTGGGCCGAATTCAGGAACGGATTCTTTCAGCTGGGCGTTCTCAATCTGCTGAATGATTGGGTTCTTGTTGCTCATTGTATGCTCCTTAACAGTCTGGCGATTTGGTGTCAGATTCACTCACTCGTTCGCTCAGATACTCTGTCAATAACCTATGTTGTTCGTTACTCAGTTCCAGCGTGTCCAGTAAATCCGGTCGACGCTCCCAGGTTCTGCCAAGAGACTGTTTCAGCCGCCATAGGCGGATTTTCTCGTGGTTGCCACTCAGTAATACCGCAGGGACAGATTGTCCGTCGTACACTTCCGGACGAGTATAATGGGGACAGTCGAGCAGGCCTTCCATAAAGGAGTCCTGCTGGGCCGACAAGTCATGCCCAAGTACACCCGGCACCAAACGAATCACCGCATCCATCAATGTCATTGCCGCCAGTTCACCGCCGCTGAGTACAAAGTCGCCAAGCGACCACTCTTCGTCGATTTCCTGCCCGATCAAACGTTCATCAATGCCTTCGTATCGTCCCGATACCAGAATCAGCTTGTCGTGTTGTGCCAGTTCCAGCACCCCCGCCTGATCCAGTTTGCGCCCTTGCGGTGACAGATAAATCACTCGCGCCGGTTTCCCTGGTTGCTGATCTGCCGCTTCACGAGCGGCGGCAATGGCATCCTGCAGCGGCTGGATTTTCATCAGCATGCCGGGGCCACCACCGTAAGGACGATCATCGACGGTCTGGTAGTTGTCGTACGCAAAATCACGGGGATTCCAACGCTCGACAGCAATCTGTCCCTGCTTCACTGCCCGTCCGCTGACACCATAATCGGTGAGCGAATTGAACATATCCGGAAACAGGGAAACAACGCCAAACCACATCGTGTGGGCCTCTATACCGGTGCTGTCAAAACAGCACTGGTCAGTAATCTGCTTCCCATTCGACCTGGATCACCTTGCTTTCAAGGTCGACATCCAGAACGATGGTATCTACGTAGGGGATCAGGCGTTGTTGCTGATCGATACTGCCTTCGCAGCTCGTCAGTTTCATTACCTGGTTACCACCACCAGAATCAAACAGCTCTTTTACCTTGCCCAGCAGCTGACCCTGGGTATTCTCTACCTTCAGATCTTCCAGCTGGAACCAATAAAATTCATCGTCGTCGGGTTCGGGTAATTGCGAGGTATAAACGGCAATCTCGGTTTGAGACAGCGCCAGCGCCGCATCGCGGTCTGCTATACCTTTCAGTTTTACCACAATCCCTTTGCTTTGGGTTTGGCTTGCTTCCACTTCAAACGTCCGCCACTCACCATTGATACTCAATAGCCAGATCGGGTAGTCCAGAATGTTGCTCACCGGATCGGTAAAGGAATACACCTTGACCCATCCCTTGATGCCAAATGCAGTCGAGATCTTGCCCAGAACGGTAATTTCCTGGTCAGTCACCGACGCTCCCTCAGCTGGCACGAATTAAGCTTCAGCGTCAGCTGCAGGAGCAGCAGGCTGGGCTTTACGTGCATCTTTGAGCAGTTTGGCAACACGCTCGGTAGGCTGAGCACCACGAGCCAGCCAGAAATCAACACGTTCCAGATCGATACGCAGGCCTTCTTCGGAGCCACGAGCAACCGGGTTAAAGAAACCCATACGCTCGATAAAGCGACCGTCGCGAGGACAACGCGAATCCGCTACGTTGATGTGATAAAAAGGACGTTTTTTTGAGCCACCACGGGCCAGACGAATAACTACCATAAAAAAGATCTACTCCGATCGTTTTATCAAGCGGAATCCCAGTCAGCGTTGGTCTGAAAAACAGAGTCACACTACCGGATATTCCGGGTGGCGGGTTTTGGAATCGCCCGCCGTTCAACATCTTTCCCGCTTGCCAATCATGCTGTTATCGCCCGGAGGCGATTCATCTCAATCCGGATACAGGCGAAAAAGGCCTATTAAAAGGGGCGCAGATTGTATGCTGGATAGATCAGGAAGTAAACGACAGTTTGCCGGCACTTGCCCGGACACACTCCCGCCAGACCAAAGCCCAACAGCGCTTCAGGTGCTGGCCTTGTCGGCGGCAGAATGATCCGGGGTGGTATCGGTGCTTTTCGCCTTGAGTGGCTTCGATGGCTTGACCATCACAGAGGCCACGGCAGCCACCAGCATCGACACCCCCAACACCGCAAATGCCTCGTTGTAAGACATCACCGAGGCCTGCTGTTGCACCTCGGTTGCGACCTGAGACAATACTTGCGGCGCCTGTGCTGGCAGCCCCATTTGCTGCCCCAGCAGTGCCAGATAATCCAGCGTCGATTGGCTATTGGCCACCAGCGTCTCGCGAATTTCCGCACCATGCAGGTCAGTGCGTTTTTGCAACAGGGTTGCCAGGCCAGCAATACCTATCGCTCCACCCAGGTTACGCATCACGTTAAACAACGTCGACGCCGAAGCAACATCCTGCGGCGGTAATGCCGCTGCCGACATTAATGACAGCGGCACCATGATAAACGGCTGCCCTAACGCCCGCAGCAATAACGCCGGAATCAGATAACTGCCATCATAGTCCATGCTCATATGCATATTCATAAACAGGCTCATCCCCATGACCACAAACCCGATCGCTACCAAAAAACGGGCCTGCACAAACTTGAGAATTCTGGGGATCAACGGAAAAAACGGCAATTGTGGAAAGCCAACCCACATCAGTACCAGGCCAATATCCAACGCAGTGTAATCATGTAATGACGCCAGATACAAAGGCACCAGATACACGGAACCAAACAGCCCGAATCCCAGCATCAGATACGCCACACAGGCCAGACTGAAATCCTTGTTGGCAAACAGGCGCAGATTCACCAATGGAAACGGCACCCGTAACTGGTGTCGTACAAACAGTACCAGCGATAACGATGACACCAGCGCTAACCAGCGAATGTACTCAGCCTCAAACCAGTCATCCTTGGCGCCTTCTTCCAATACCAGCTGCAAACACCCCAATCCCAGCGCCATGGTGACCATGCCCAGTACATCTATCCGGGCTAGCTGGGTGTCATCAACCTTGCGTTTCTCCAGCCCCATGGTCAGCAGGGTGATCACAGCGGCCCCGGGTATGACATTGAGGTAAAAGAGATAATGCCAGCTGAATGTTTCTGTTAACCAGCCTCCCAGTGTCGGGCCAATACTGGGAGCGAAGGTTGCTGTGACACCAAACAGCGCCATCCCGACCGGGCGTTTGTCCAGCGGCAGCAAGGTCACAATCAGGTTAAACGCCATCGGAATCAGCGCGCCGCCGGTAAATCCCTGCAACGCCCGGAATACAATCATGCTCTCGAGGTTCCAGGCCAGCGAACAGGCCAGCGAGGCCGCCACAAACGCCGCACTGTTCCACACCAGATAACGCCGCGGCGACAGCCAGGCGGCAAAAAAGCCGGTCAATGGGATAGCGATCATTTCAGCCACCAGGTACGAGGTCGCAATCCAGGAGGATTCCTCCAGAGTGGCACCCAACGCCGCCTGAATATCTTTCAACGAAGAATTGGTGATCTGAATATCGAGAATGGCCATAAAGGCACCCAACAGGGCACCAGCAATCGCTAACCAGTAGCGCGGAAAACGCTCAGTCACACGCTACTCAGCCACAGCGGCAGTAAAAACAGCAGCGTCAACCGACATGCCAGGGCGCAGCATCGAGGTATCCTGACCGTCCTCAAACACCAGCTTGACCGGTAATCGTTGTACCACCTTGGTGAAGTTACCCGTTGCATTCTGAGGAGGCAGCAGAGCAAATTCTGAACCGGTGGCCGCAAAAAAACTGTCAACATGGCCTTTGAGTATCAGATCAGGCAAGGCATCAACCCGGATTTCAACCGCTTGTCCGACTTGCATCTCGGCCACCTGGGTTTCCTTGAAATTGGCATATACCCAAACCGGGTGAGTCACCAGACTCATCAAGCGGGCACCGGGTGCCACACTCTGTCCCAGCTGAATCTGGCGGCTGGTGATTATCCCATCACGGGGAGCCACAATGGTGCAGTAATCCAGCATCAGCTGAGCCTGAGCCACCGCCGCCCGGGCTTCTGTCACACTGGCCTGTAACTGCGGAGCCTCGCCCTTGACCGCCACCAGATTGGCCTTGCGAGACGCCAGTTGGGCTTCGTTTTCGTGTAGCCGGGCCTCAGCCGAGGCCTGGGTCAGTTCGGCGGCATCAATGGCATCCTGCGATACATATTGCTGTTGTTTGAGTTGCTGCAGGCGCTTCAGTTGTTGTTGTGCGCGCCGGTATTCAGCCCGGGCACCTTCCAGCGAAGCCGCAGCTGAAGCGATTTGGGATTGTTCCGCCACTACCCGGTCGGCCAGATGTGTCAGTCGGGCCTGGGCTGCAGACAGCATGGCCTGCTGTTGCTGTAAACGGGTCAGATACAAGGCAGGGTCCAATGTCAGTAACACATCGCCTTGCTTCACCGCCCGATTGTCCTGGGCTTCCAGCGCCAGCACGGTTCCATCGATCCGGCTCATCACCGGTACAATATCGGCCTTGATGTAGGCATTGTCGGTATCTTCGCGGCCCTGATGCCACCACCACCAGTAACCCGCCAGACCGGTGACCAATAACAACAACAGAACAATCACTACTTTACGCATCGCCTTACATCACCCAGAGGAGCCAGAACAGGGCGCTAAACTAGCTTGCTATTTAACAAATTGGAAATTAAATTGTTTTCACATACTGTTCCATAACCGGCAACAACTGCGGTTATGCAAACAACCGTTACCACCACAATGATTACCATCATGACAACCACCATCATGATGATCACCATAACGGCGACCACGGTTATTATCGCAGCGCCACCCTGCCGACTGACCTTCCAGTCGGTGCAGGGCCACAGCGATAATCAAGGATAGCATCGGGGTAAAAGGCGAGCGGAAAGACGCAATAAAAGTCAGGAGTTAGCGATAGCGCTACAGCTCCGACAGGATTTCCGCACGTTTGGTACGATATTCCTGTTCGCTGAGCAGGTTCTTCTCACGCAGGGTTTGCAACCGCAACAGGCGCTCTTCGACGGTTTTACCTTGCGCCGGTGGTACAACAACCTCTCGCTGCATGTTCTGATGCTGCTGGATTCTGTCATCACAGACATAATACCGCGCCGTCATCTTGGTTTTGGTAAAGTTCTTGTAGTTACCGGTTGCCATGCGTTTGCGATGATCACTCTGATTGGTCGAGGTAATCACTATCTGGTCAGCCCCGAACTCTGCGGCTGATTGCCGATGCTCCTGCTGACAATGCTGAATGCCATTACGACCGTTGTTGATACAGGTGCTCTGCTTGACCATACGGCAGCGTTGTTCATCCACAGATTTTTTAATTTCTACCGCTTGAGCCGTCACGCTGGCACTGACACCCAGCAATACTACCGCCAACATCTTTTTCATGATTTGTCTCGTCATTACTGCCGTTGCCATAACTACCAGAACCACCCGACTTCCTATAAATCGCTGCGGCGTAGCTCGGGCTTGTGATAACGGCCGGTTAATAGAGCCAATCCGCTGCCCCAAAGGCTGGCGGATTGGCAGTAGTGCCTGCGTTGACCGGTAAAGAGAAGCCGGATCAGGCAGTTCAGTTCTCTTCACACCAGACGCGCGCGTTGCGGAACATACGCATCCAGGCACCGTCTTCGCTCCAGGGTTCGCCATCCGCTCCAAGTGGAATATACGAATTCTGGATAGCACGGAATACGCGCTCCGGGTGCGGCATCATGATCGTTACCCGACCATCAGCCGCGGTCAGACCGGTAATACCTTCTGGCGAGCCGTTCGGGTTGAGCGGATATTGCTCTGTGACCTTGCCATAATGATCAACATAACGCAGCGCCACTTGGCCGGCCAGTTCACTGAGATCCGCTTGTGAGCCAAACTCTGCCCGGCCTTCACCATGCGCCACCGCAATCGGCATGCGCGAACCAGCCATGCCCGCAAGGAACACGGAATCGGATTCCTGCACTTCGACCATCGCCACCCGTGCTTCAAATTGCTCGCTCATATTGCGCACAAAATGTGGCCAGTGTTCAGCACCCGGTATCAGTTCGTGCAGGTTTGACAACATCTGACAACCATTACAAACCCCGAGGGCAAAAGTATCTGGGCGTGCAAAGAAGGCTGCAAACTGGCTACGGGCCTGATCGTTAAACAAGATCGACTTGGCCCAGCCTTCCCCGGCACCCAATACGTCACCGTAAGAGAACCCGCCACAGGCCACCAGCCCACGGAAGCTTTCCAGCGTCACAGCCCCTGACAGTATATCGCTCATATGCACGTCAACAGTGGCAAACCCGGCGCGATCAAACGCAGCCGCCATTTCGATCTGGCCGTTAACCCCTTGTTCCCGCAGGATGGCCACTTTCGGAGCATCGGCAAATATTGAATCGGGCAAATCTGCCGTAATATCCTCGTTCACATCAAAGCTTAACTCGGCGTGAATCCCGGGGTTGTCGCTGTCCAGCAGGGCATCAAACTCTTGCTGGGCGCAGTCGGCGTTGTCGCGCAGCGCCTGCATACGGAAACTGGTTTCTGCCCAGACTCGATGCCAGCGAGTGCGGGATTCACTGAGGAATTCTTCATCCTGAAAGCTGAAGGTGATCTGGTCATCGTCATTGGCGGCACCAATCACAGCGGTGCAATCTCCCAGACCGGCGGCTTCAAATTGAGCCAGTACGGCTTCCAGATCGTCACGACGTACCTGCATCACAGCGCCCGGCTCTTCGGCAAACAGTGCTGCTGCCAGCTCGGACGGGGTATCGGCCAGCAGATCCATGGAAATATCCAGACCTGCGTGACCGGCAAACGCCATTTCCACCAGGGTAGCAAACAACCCACCATCTGAGCGGTCGTGATACGCCAGCAACTTGCCGTCGGCATTCAACCCTTGCACCACAGCAAAGAAAGCCTGCAAGTCTTCGGCATCGTCGAGATCGGCCGGAATGTCTCCGACTTGCTGATACACCTGGGCCAGACAAGAGGCTCCCAGGCGGTTCTGGCCACGGCCCAGATCCACCAGAATCAGGTCAGAGGCCATGTCTTTCTGAATTTGTGGTGTCAGAACCAGGCGGGCATCCGATACTGGCGCAAAGCCTGTAATCACCAGAGACATGGGGGAAGTCACCGCCTTGTCCAGGCTATCGCCCTGTTCGTTGGTGTCTTGCCAGCGGGTTTTCATCGACATGGAGTCTTTGCCCACTGGAATGGTCACTTGCAGCTCGGGGCAGAGCTCCATCCCAACGGCTTTTACCGTGGCGTACAGTTTCTCGTCTTCACCCTCGTGACCAGCCGCACACATCCAGTTGGCTGACAGCTTGATGTCGGCTAACCGGGCAATCGGTGCCGCCGCCAGGTTGGTGATGGCTTCCGCCACTGCCAGTCGACCGGATGCCGGTGCATCCAGCAATGCAACCGGAGTACGCTCCCCCATCGCCATGGCTTCACCGACATAACTGTCGTAAGACGCAGTGGTTACCGCCACGTCTGCGACTGGCACCTGCCAAGGGCCAACAAATTGGTCACGGGCAACGGTACCGGTAATGGAGCGGTCACCAATGGTGATCAGAAAGGACTTGCTGGCAACCGTTGGCAAGGTCAGTACCCGCTCCGCCGCTTCGGCCAGATCAATACCTGTCGTATCAAACGGCGTTGCCGCTGTGGCACGAGTGCTGGCATCCCGGTGCATACGCGGTGGCTTGCCCAGCAACACCTGCAATGGCATATCCACGGGCTTGTTGCCAAAGTGGCTGTCGGTCACGGTCAGATGTTCTTCTTCGGTGGCGTAACCCACCACGGCATAAGGACAACGCTCACGCTGACAGATGGCATCAAAGGTGGCCAGTTCCTGCTGCGGCACCGCCATCACGTAACGTTCCTGGGATTCATTCGACCAGATAGCCCGTGGGCTCATGCCTGGCTCATCATTCGGGACGTTACGCAGTTCAAACTGACCGCCACGTCCACCGTCCCCCACCAGCTCAGGGAAAGCGTTGGAGATACCACCAGCACCCACATCGTGAATAAAGGCAATCGGGTTCTGCTCGCCTTTCTGCCAGCAGCGATCAATCACTTCCTGGCACCGGCGTTCCATTTCTGGGTTTTCACGCTGTACGGAAGCAAAATCGAGATCGGCATTGGACTGGCCAGAGGCCATCGACGACGCTGCGCCACCGCCCAGGCCAATCTGCATCGCCGGGCCACCCAGCACAATCAGGGCAGCACCGACAGGAATATCACCCTTTTGTACATGCTCATCACGAATATTGCCGTAACCACCGGCAATCATGATCGGCTTGTGATAACCCCGGACTTCACCATCGTGTTGCAGTTCAAAAGTACGGAAGTAACCACACAGGTTCGGGCGGCCAAATTCATTATTAAATGCCGCACCACCCAATGGGCCATCCGTCATGATATCGAGAGCCGAGACAATCCGGTCCGGCTTGCCATACTGGCTTTCCCATGGCTGTTCAAAGCCGGGGATTTTGAGATCGGAAACCGTAAAACCGGTCAGGCCTGCTTTGGGCTTGGAGCCACGGCCTGTTGCCCCTTCATCACGAATCTCGCCACCAGAACCGGTGGCCGCCCCGGAGTGTGGTGCAATCGCGGTTGGGTGGTTATGGGTTTCCACCTTCATCAGGATATGCATGGCTTCTTCGTGATAGCCGTACTGACCGGACTGCTCCGTCCCCATCGGGTTCGGGAAGAAGCGCCCTGCCTGATGACCACGGATCACCGACGCGTTGTCTTTATAGGCAGAGAGAATATTGTCGTGATAACACTCGTAAGTGTTCTTGATCATCTGGAACAGGGATCTGTCCTGCTCCTGACCATCAATGGTCCAGCTGGCGTTAAAAATCTTGTGACGACAATGCTCGGAATTAGCCTGGGCAAACATCATCAGCTCAACGTCGGTCGGGTTACGCCCCATGATCTTGTAGTTATCAACCAGATAATCCACTTCATCATCGGCCAGGGCCAGGCCCAGCTCTTTATCTGCCGCCAACAGCGCCTCGCGACCACCACTCAGCACATCCACTGTCGTCAAGGGTGCCGGTTCGGCATGGGAGAACAGCGCCGCGGCGCCATCGTGGTGGTCAAGAACCACTTCAACCATACGATCATGCAAGACGGCGGTCACCGCATCACGATCAGCAGCACGGCTGCCAGTGACGTAATAGGCGATACCCCGCTCCAGCCGCAACACCTTATCCAGGCCACAGTTATGGGCAATATCCGTGGCTTTCGATGACCAGGGAGAAATGGTGCCAAAACGGGGAATGACCAGAAATAAATCCGCCTCATCCATAAAGCCGGATTCCACGCTGTCAGCCTTGGGGCCATAACGAAGAATTCGCTCCAGAATCAGGTGCTCATGGTCAGCCAGATCGGCTTTGAGATCAGCAAAATGAACGAACTCGGCATAGACGCCAGTAACGGATGGAACTGCGTTCTGCAGTTTGCTGAGAATTCTGGATTGACGAAATTCCGAAAGCGCTGGTGCGCCACGCAGCTCAAGCATTGTGCCTTGACTCCAGGGGTGGGGCCGAAAATACGGGAAAAAATGAGGCCAAATGATACTGGATAGCAATCAACTCTGCTACCAGATGGCATCGTCTGAGCGACTGCGGCAACAGAGTTTTTCTGTTCTGATTACCGGATAAACTGATAAGAAAAGCAGCTACTCCGTGCTGAAAGCAGCCAAAAACAGGACAAAACAGTCCGACACAAGCGCACCACTCCGGCTGTCAGCAAGCGGCTTGCTGCGCTTGTCTGATTCGTGGCCATGGCACGCCCAAATGCGATGAAACCGGGCTTTATGGCGAATAAACAACCAGCAAAACCATCCTTATTGTCTTGATAACCACGATCAGATCACGATTAAACCACCTGCCATTGACAACACCTATTGCCACCATTCAGAGAAGCTCTTGGCTCAACGATTGTTTTTTAACCAACTTATGGTGTAAAATGGAACAATAATTGCTGCCACGCACCAGATTAGTGCAGGAGAGCACGATAGTTAATAATGGAGCCAACCTTACATGCTGATGAAATCAGTCAAACTGCTAACGGGTCTGATGACTCTGCTGGTCTGCCTTACCGCGATCACAGGTAGTGTACGCCCGACACAGTTAGAGCAAATACGGATGCACGGTGAAATCACCATGATTACCCGTAACAGCCCAGTGACCTACTACGAAGACCGTACAGGCCCGTCAGGCTATGAACTGGAACTGGCTCAGGCATTTGCCGACTATCTTGGTGTGCGACTGAATGTACAGGTGGCCGACAACCTGACTGGCATATTCACAGCATTAAATGCCGACCAGGCACAGTTTGCTGCCGCTGGCCTGGCTGTTACACCAGAACGTCAACGCTGGTTCCGTTTCAGCGAACCCTACCAGCAAGTCCGTGAACACGTGATCTATCGCCGTGGCACCCAGCGCCCACGCAAGCTCGACGACATGCTCAGCGGTATGATTGTAGTCCCGGCGTCATCCAGCCATGCCCAGACATTGCGTCGTGCCCAGGTGGATGAACGTCCAGAGCTGAGCTGGAGCGAAACCGGCGAGCTGGATATTACCGATTTGATGCATATGGTTGCTAATGGTGATATCGACTACACCCTGGTCAACTCCAACGAATTCAATATGCTGCAAGCCTATATCCCCAATATCGGTATCGGCTTCACCATTGATAATGAACGCTCACTGGCCTGGGCATTCCAGCACAATCGTGACAACTCCTTGCTCAATGCTTCACGAGAATTTTTTCAGTCACGCCAGACTCGCCAACAACTGGCAACGCTGAACGAGCGCTACTACGGCCATCTCGATGAGCTGAACTATGTCGGTGCCAAGCGTTTCTTGCGCCAGACTGTACGCAAGCTCGATCGTTACAAGCCGTATTTTGAACGATCCGCCAACGACAACCAGTTTGACTGGCGTCTGCTGGCAGCAGTGGGTTATCAGGAAAGCCACTGGAACCCGCTGGCAACCAGCTACACCGGCGTACGGGGCTTGATGATGCTGACCAATGCGACCGCAGGTGACCTTGGTGTCAGTGATCGTCTCGACCCAGAGCAAAGCATTCTTGGTGGCGGACGCTATCTGAACAGTTTACGTAACCGCCTGGGTACCCAGGTAGCCGAACCGGATCGTACCTGGATGACGCTGGCTTCCTACAATATTGGTTATGGCCACTTGCAGGACGCTCGCCGTCTGGCCTACGAAATGGGTGGCAATCCGAACCTGTGGCGCGATGTGAAAGAAGCTTTGCCACTGCTGAGCCAGAAGCGTTACCACAAAAACACCCGTTACGGTTACGCCCGTGGCAGTGAAGCCGTTGATTATGTCCAGAACATCCGCCGCTACTACGACGTACTGGTCTGGAATGACGAACAGGCTCTGCAGATTGCATCAACAGACAACGACAACCTGCACTTGTCCTCTTCCATGACTGTGGTACCGCCACTGCTCTGAATAACGGAAGCAGCCTGCCTGGCAAAAACCGCCGGACAACAGCCATAAAAAAACCGCAGCCCTTGTCTGGCTGCGGTTTTTTTATGCTGCTCAATCAGTGAGATTGGCGATCAGCGGTTACGATGATTTTTTATGACCACTCCAGACACCGCTGACATCTTCACCAGCCGCCTGGGCATCAGCGTGATACGAAGAACGTACCATTGGCCCGCTGGTTACCCGGCTAAAGCCCATTTCCTTGGCAATATTACCCAGCTCATCAAATTCTTCCGGTGTCACAAAACGCTCAACAGGCAAGTGTTCACGGCTTGGCTGCAAATACTGTCCCATGGTGATGTGGTCGACCAGATGAGCGCGCATATCCTTCATCACTTCGATCACTTCTTCGTTGGTTTCACCCAGGCCCAGCATCAAGCCAGACTTGGTGGGTACATCGGGGCGACGTTGCTTGTAGTTTTTCAGCAAGTCCAGTGACCACTGGTAATCGGAACCTGGACGGCTTTTTTTGTACAGGCGAGGCACGGTTTCCAGGTTGTGGTTAAACACATCCGGTGGCGTTTGCTCCAGCGTATCCAGTGCAACATCCATACGACCACGGAAGTCCGGCACCAGTACTTCAATCTTGATACTCGGGCTGTGTTCACGGGTCAGGGAGATACAATCAGCAAAATGCTGGGCACCGCCATCGCGCAAATCGTCACGGTCGACCGAGGTCACTACAACGTATTTCAGCCCCATATCCGCAATTGCCAGTGCCAGGTTTTTCGGCTCATCAACATCCAGCGGATTCGGGCGACCATGGCCAACATCACAAAACGGGCAACGACGGGTACAGATATCACCCATAATCATAAACGTTGCCGTACCGCCACCAAAACACTCACCCAGGTTCGGGCAGCTGGCTTCTTCGCATACGGTGTGCAATTTGTGTTTGCGCAGCTTGGCCTTGATATCACTGATTGCCGGGGTAGCCGGAATACGCACCCGAATCCAATCGGGTTTGCGTGGCATTTCTTCGGTAGGAATCACTTTAATCGGGATACGGGCAACCTTGTCAGCACCACGTAATTTTTGCCCTTGTACCGCTTTTACTCGTTCAGTCATCTGTTTACCCCAGCCTGCCCGGTCAGCGGGATCACCGCAACCAGGATGTATAATTTGGATCTGGCGCGGCAGATTATGCCGGGCGCGTGATCGTTGTGAAACCCAGGTGACGGATCAGCTGTTGTTCCAGCTGCCCAGCCACCTGATCGATGTTTAATCCGGCGTTTGGTGCTTCCCGAACCACCTGTGTCATTTCCAGCCCGGCGTAACCACAGGGGTTGATACGCAAGAAAGGCGTCATATCCATATCCACATTCAGCGCCAGACCATGAAAGGTACGGCCATTACGAATGCGCAGTCCCAGCGAGGCAATCTTGCGACCGTCGACATAAACCCCTGGCGCATCAGCTTTGGCAGCCGCATCAATACCCCATTGGGCCAGCGTCGCAGCGATCGATTCTTCCATGGCGGTCACCAAGGCCCGCGGACCAAGGCCAAGACGCTTGATATCCAGTAACAGATAAACCACCAGCTGGCCTGGGCCATGATAGGTCACCTGACCGCCGCGATCTGTCTGTACCACGGGAATATCCCCAGGCACCAGCACATGCTCGGCCTTGCCAGCCTGACCCTGGGTAAAGACGCCAGGATGCTGTAAAAACCAGATTTCATCCGTGGTCTCGGGTTGACGCCGGGCCGTAAAAGACACCATTTCCTCATAGCAGGGCTGATAATCAACCAGCCCCAGCTGACGAACCACCACCTCTGGCATCAGATCACCATATGCACCAGTTCGTGAGCACTCAGCTCTTTATGTAGCGCTTCCAGCTGCTCGATACCCGTCGCAGTAATATAAATTGTCAGCGACTGGAAATTACCCTTGCTGCTGTCACGCACCTGGATTTTCTCAAGATCGAACCCCGGAGCGTGGAGATGGAAAATATCCAGCACGACCTGGCGATAATTATCCGTGCCCTTGCCAACAACCTTGACGGGGTAATTGGCGCAGGGAAATTCGATTTTCGGCGCTTCCTGGGTGGTTGCAGGCTGGCCGTCCGCCTTGATCAAAGCCATGTCGATTACCTCAACAGTCGTGTAAAGAACATCTCGATTTCACCCATCAGCTGACCAACCAGACCGGATTCTTCTACCGCACTGATGGCAATCAATGGACGCTCCTCGATAACTTCACCGTCTTTGCGGACCACCAGAGTGCCCACCACATCACCTGCGGCAATAGGCGCCTTGATGTATTCATCGGTGTTCAGCTCAACATCCAGATCGCCTTCAGTACCACGGGGTACGGTCAGATAAAGGTCATCCTTCACCCCCAGGTCGATCTGATCTTGCTGGCCGAGCCAGACTTTGCGCTGTTCCAGCACATCGTTGGCGCTGTACAGTTTGTGGGTCTGAAAATAACGGAAGCCATAGGCCAGCAGCTTCTGGGTTTCCCTGGCACGGGCATCGTCACTGCGGGTACCCATCACCACGGCGATCAGGCGCATATCATCCCGCACCGCGGATGCAGCCAGACAGAATCCGGCAGCTTCGGTATGGCCGGTTTTCAGGCCATCGACAGAGTCATCACGCCACAACAGCTTATTGCGGTTAGGTTGACGAATATCGTTGTATTCAAAGTATTTTTCAGAATACAGACCGTAATAGGCCGGGTGATCCTTGATGATATGCCACGCCAATGTGGCGATATCCCGTGCGGTTGAATGATGCTCTTCCGCAGGCCAGCCCGTTGCGTTCATGAAATGACTGTTGGTCATTCCCAGCTTGATGGCGTACTGGTTCATCCAGTCGGCAAATGCATCCTCAGAACCGGCAAAGTATTCTGCCACCGCCACCGAAGCGTCGTTGCCGGATTGCACAATAATGCCGCGCAGCAAGTCGATCAGTGAGACCTCCGTACCTTCGCGCACAAACATTTTGGAACCGCCCTTTTTCCAGGCGTTAACACTGATTGGCACCATGGTGTCATCCGTAACATTACCCGTCACCAGTTCGTGCACAGCAATATAGCTGGTCAGCATCTTGGTCAGACTGGCAGGCGGCAAGGTCTCGTCGGCATTGTGCTCGACCAGGACATTGCCACTCTCAGCATCAATCAGAATAAAGGCCCGCGCATCCAGATCAGGAGCTTTGGGAACAATAATGGCAGCCGAAGCACAGGCCGCACTCAAGTATAAAAACAGGCTTAGTAGATAGCGCATGACTCTTGACTAACAGTAGGAGAGTTGAGCCGGGCATTGTAACACGGCCACCAGAATTTGCAGTCCAGACGAGAACGACATATTGCCGTCATAAAGAGCTGCGATATACAGGGTCACTGAGTCAGGATAATTGAGCCAGTCAGACCCCCGCTGGCCGCAATCAGGCAGTAAAGACTATAGGCGCAGTTCGCACCCCGATTTACACTGACCAATACAAACCAACGTTCACAAGAACCTTTATCTGACAGGAAGTTCCCATGCAACGCCTTGCCTGCTCCGGCCTGCTGGCCATCACAACGCTCGCTACCGCAGCTTTATTGACGTCGCCGCCGCTGCTGGCAGCCTCCCCATCAGCCTATCAGCCCAACTACCAACAGGGTCAGGCCTGGCTGGAATACCGCCTTGCCAACGAGACACCCGGCACCCGTGCACGTAACCTGATCCTGTTTCTTGGCGACGGCATGAGTGTCACCACGCTGACCGCTGCACGCATCTTTCAGGGCCAGCAACAAGGTTTCAGTGGTGAAGAAAACTTCCTGTCATTCGAGCGCTTCCCCTATTCCGGATTGGTCAAGACCTACAACACCAACCAGCAAACCCCGGATTCCGCCGGCACCATGAGCGCCATCATGACCGGCGTCAAAACCCGCGCCGGGGTGCTCAGTATTGGCCCCGAACAGGATCGCGCTGTCTGCCAGGGCAGCCAGGCCCACCAGCTGACAACATTACTGGAATACGCCAGCCAGCAAGGATTGGCCACCGGTGTGGTCACCACCGCCCGCCTGACTCACGCGACCCCGGCAGCAACCTACGCCCACACCCCCGAACGGGACTGGGAAGCCGACAGCGATCTGTCTGAAGAAGCGCGCCAGCAAGGCTGCGAAGACATTGCCGCCCAATTGATCCACCGCGGCTTTGCCAACGGGCTTGATCTTGCGATGGGCGGCGGCCGCAAGAACTTTATGACAACAGCCCGGGAAGGCGTACGTCTCGATACCGACCTGACCCAGCAATTCAGCACACGCTATCCCGACGGCCAACTTCTACTGAGCCGAAATGACCTTATGGGCATGCAGGCTCGTACCCCGGTGCTTGGCCTGTTCGCCGACAGCCATATGGCCTACGCCCATGACCGCACCAGCGCCGAACCCTCTCTCACCGAAATGACCTTTGCCGCCTTGCAGATCCTGCATCAGCAAACCCAAAACAGCGACCGGGGCTATGTCCTGATTATTGAAGGTGCCCGTATCGACCATGCCCATCATGCCGGCAATGCCTATCGCGCCCTCACTGATACCGTCGCCATGGCCGATGCTGTCGCCTTTGCCGACCGCATGACCAATGACAACGACACCCTGATCATGGTGACCGCAGATCACAGCCATACGCTGTCCTTCTCCGGTTACCCGCAACGTGGCAACGATATTCTTGGTCTGGTGCAACACAACGACCAGCTTACCCATGCCAGCGATGGTGCCCCTTACACCACGCTGGGCTACGCCAATGGCCTGGGTGCCAATGATATTGATCCGGTCAGCGCTGCAGAATCCGGCCGCCAGAATGGCCGAGTCCACTGGCATGAGGATGAAGACACCAGTCACCCGGACTTCCATCAGGCTGCACTGGGCCACCGGGAAAGCGAAACCCATGGCAGCGACGATGTCGCGATTCACGCCAAAGGCCCGGGGTCACAATGGTTCCGCGGCCTGCTGGAACAAAACAGCCTGTTTCACCTCGCCAGCCGGGCACTGCACCTAACCACCCAGGCCCCGGCCGTCACGGAGGACAACTGATATGACCGTTATGACCCCGCTCAAACGTGCCGCACAGCTCACCATCACCCTGAGTGCCATGGCACTGGCCAGCTGCGCGACCCATGACAGCAGTACCGATCCGGTCAGCGACAGCCAGCCACAACACACCACCGAGGTATTGATCCCCGGCCCGGTCAGCAGCAGTGACTGGTATGCCCTAGGGCAACAACAAGCCGACCAGCGCCAACAACAGCCAGACAATCAACACCGAGCCAAAAACCTGGTACTGGTCATTGGTGACGGCATGGGAATCACCACGTTAACGGCCGGGCGCATCTTCAGCGGCCAGCAACTTGGTCTTAACGGCGAAGACTTTGCCATGAGCTTCGAAACCCTGCCCTATTCAGCCCTGGTCAAAACCTACAACACCGACCTGCAAACACCGGACTCGGCAGGCACCATTACAGCCCTGCTCACGGGCACAAAAACCCGCGCCGGAGTACTGTCCGTCGGCCCTGGCGTCACCCGAGGAGACTGTGCCAGCGGTGCAGGCCAGACGCTCGACACACTGATGGATCTGGCACAAGCGCAAGGCAAGGGTACCGGTGTGGTCTCCACCACCCGCCTGACCCACGCCACCCCGGCGGCAACGTATGCCCACAGTGTCGATCGCAACTGGGAAAACGACAGCCAGCTGACTGACGAAGCCCGCACCTCCGGCTGTCAGGACATTGCCACCCAACTGGTCAACAGCGATCTCGATATTGCTCTTGGTGGTGGTCTGGCGCAATTTAACACCACTGCCACTGGCGGTGCTCGTCAGTCCGGCAACCTCACTGACGATTGGCAGCAGCGCCCGGATCATCACTTGCTCACCAACCGGGACGCCTTGCAAACCGCCGATTTGAGTCACGGCCAGTGGCTGGGGCTGTTTTCTCCCTCACACCTGCCATACGTTGACGATCGCGATACCCAAACTCCCGGTTTGCTGGATATGACCCAGGCCGCCGTGCAACGCCTGTCACACAACGAGGAAGGTTACGTACTGGTGATTGAAGCAGGCCGCATCGACCACGCCCACCATGAAGGCAATGGCTATCGCGCCCTGAAAGAAACCGAGGAATTACACCAAACGGTTGACTGGCTGCTGCAGTCTGTTGATCTCGAAAATACCCTGCTGCTGGTCACCGCCGACCATAGCCATACACTGACTCTGGCAGGCTATCCGACCCGCGGCAACCCGATGACAGCACTGGTAACGGGCAATGATGATCACGGCCACCCGGCACCAGAGCCTGATCGTCTGGCGGATGGCGAACACTACACATCGATGAATTATCGTAATGGCCCCGGCGCTGTCGCCATGCCGCGTCCGGCCATCAGCGCCGACGAAGCTGAATCACCAGACTATCGTCAGCAAGCGTTGATACCCATGTACTCAGAAACCCATGGCGGCGAAGACGTCGCCGTCTACGGGGCTGGCCCCTGGTCCCACCTGCTGGGTGGCACCATGGAACAACACTGGCTGTTTCACTTGATGCGTCATGCCCTGACCGTCGATACCGCAACAGGACGATAGCGACTGGGATAACAATAGGGATAGGGATACGTCGGTGATCGTACACGGGTCGCCGACGGCTTGGGTGTCGCCGACTCGCCGTCGCGTCTGCTGTTGGCCAATTCGGTTGGTCAAGTCACAACTCACTCCGGAGCGGGTAACAGAGAGGCTGCCCGCGCAGGGTGCAAGGAAATCATGGGAGCGCCATCCTGTTGTTGATAACTGTGCCGTAAACGAAAATGCTCGTTAATGCGGCGAACACACAGGGTTATTCTGACCGTCAGCCAACGATAATCGACCCGATCTTCAGCATGCACGATCACCGATGCCTGATTATCAACAATCGCCTGACACAGCGGAGCCATTAACGTCTGGATCGACTGGTCACGCAGTTCAACCAGATTCGCATCCAGCAGAAACTCGGCCAATGGCGGGGAATTGTCTTCATAATGGCTGCGAAATTCATCATGCACTGCCATACCCAACGGACGATAATCCAGACGTACCACCACCGGGGTTTCCTCTTCGCCAGCCGTTGACAGCGGATAACCGGGGGCCATAAACGCCGGAGGGGTTTGTCCTTGCAGTAACAGTGCCCGGTCCAGCCGGTGCTGTAACCGGTCCAGGCCGTTACTGAGTGGCACCAGCGTCCATAGCTGCTCAAGTGCCATCGCCGCCGCCGCCAGCTCTCCCTGAGCCAACCAATCCTCAACCTGTTGCTGATAGGCGGCAGCCCATTGATAGGCCAGTGGCACCACCGCCATATTGGTGGGCCAGAGGCGACGAAATTCATCGATACGTACCATGGCGTTCCAGACCGCAGGCTGGGATAATCGCCCGGCAGCCAGATCCTGTCGGATCGCCGCCAATGCCGCGCTGGCAGCCGTTTCCTCATTCTGTTCGGTGGAAACAGCCGCAGAGCCCACCGGCTTGGCCTGTACTGACGGACTGCCGCCGGTCAATCCCCATAACACTGCGACTGACAAACAAAGAACCCATATACCGCCAGAGAATCCGGGCGGCCATCCCTGATACTGAACACTCATTCGAGGAAATACGCCTTTATGTTTAACCCAACCGGACTGCTTCGCTATGGCACTCTGCTCTGTGTGCTGCCTGCCGTTGCACTGCTGATTGTCTATGGACTGGACTTGTCCGCCATTACCGAGTGCCAGCAGCAAGGGCTGACTTATTCACCCGAGCTTGGCAGCTGTATTGCCAGCGCCGAACCCATCACGACGTATTACGCACGCCATACCCTGATCATCAATATCAGCCTGCTGATTGCGACCGCAGGGGCATTGGCCATGACCGTCGGCATGGTGCTGAAAGGCCCCAGCCAGGGCAGGCAAAAGGACTGAGTTGCCAAGCTCCCGCCGAGGTCAAGGTGCTTCGCTTCAGGCACAACATTTTTTGAATTTTTTCCCTGATCCACAAGGGCAAGGGTCATTACGGCCCGGCTGCAATTGCTGCCACTCGGCCTCGCCATCGTAATAACGCCAGTGCTCACCCTGTTTAACAAAGCGTGAGCATTCATGCAGCGTTTGCCAGCGGCCATACGCGCGAAAGGTCGCGGTAAAACACACCGTCGCCGGATCACCCAGCTCATCGGCGCTCTCAATGTCCAGCCCGTACCAGCGCATGGAGGCTTCACATACCGGGCCGTCTGGCCGGGTGTCTGGATGCCAGCTGGCCTGCAGATAATCTTCCAGCTCCAGCACAAACGCACTGTAACGCGATCGCATCAACGCTTCTGCGCTGGCGGCTGGCTGCCCCAGATGTAATGGCTGACAGCAGTCGCCATAATTCACCACCGAAGATGCTGCCAACATGCGGCCACAAGGGCAGGGAGAATCCGGCGTCATTGAGCTTGTCCTCTGACCATCCCTAACAGACGGGTAATCCCCTGATCCAGTGACGGACTGTGTTGATCCGATGAAAAAGCCGCCATCATCCGTTGTCGCATACCGGGCAGGGTCATCATATCCCCCACCAGCGCGTTAAACGTGTCCTGCCCTTGTTCATTAACGGCCAGGGTTTCCAGAAACGCCAGCAGCAACTCTCCTTCCAGATCTGCCCAGCAACGGCTGGAAACCGCCGCCAGCACCTCGACAGAACGGGCAGCGGGATGCGCCAGCAGCGCGTGTAGCAACAGTCGGCGTTGTTCAATATTTTCGCTGTGAGACAGCGCCCGGGCAAACGCGGCGAGATCATTGGCATCCGGTTCTGCGGCAATCACACTGGCAAGCCGGTCATTGACCGCACTGGTCAACACCTGCCCTGGCGAAATATTTTCCATAAACCCGAGTATCACATTCAACGGCACCTTGGGCAGGTATGGCAGGGCCCGCGTCAGCAACGCCTGGTTATTGTCTTGCTGATAACCGGCAACGACTTCAGCCAGCCCCTGCAAGCCCAGTTGTTGCCAGTTTTCCCAGCCCATATCACCGGCCAGATAACCCCGGGTAGTGGCGTAAAAGCGACTGTCCGGTGCCCCCAGCTCGCGCGCGGCCAGCGCATGAAAATACGCCATTCGATGGGCATCCGGCTTGAAGCTGAACGGTGCTTCACCTTTATCATTGCTGCTGTCCCCGGCGGCCAGACGCTGGGCGATATAACGGACAAAGCCATCACGGGCCGGCGCATCCAGCAGGTTTTGTTCATCCAGCGGCAGCTTCAGGAACCAGATAGCATGCTGCCCCGGTTGCTCAGGGTGCCAGCTTAATAATGCCAGCCAGGCATGCTTGAGATACGGCACCGGATAACTGCGCCTCTGCTGCTCAATTTCTTCAAACAGCGCAGTGTCCAGTGGTTGAATACGGCGGCCCATGTCAAATACACGCAGGCTAGCGCCGCGCTGGCTTACCAGATCAGTAATGGTCACTCGTTGTCCTCTAAAAAATGCAAAAGCGGTCGCCAGTGTAGCAGATTCTGCCGAATGGCCGGTTGTCATGGTGAGGCAAATGGCAGGATCTTGCCGTGCTGGCAGCAGATCCTTCTGCGACACTCACAACAAGCAGGTATGATAGCCAGCCATTGCACAGGCACTCACAGGAGACAAGGTATGCTGATCGTATTGGCGCTGCTGGCCGGATTTATCATTGGTGGCGGAGGAGTAGGTTTTTGGCTCAGTCGTCGCTGGCAGCAACAGGTAAAAGACGCTGAAACCAGTCTGACGGAACTGCTCAGTCAGCATCAGCAAGAACAGGAAGCAGCCAAGACATTACGGCAACAGGCGGCAGATCTCAGCTATCAGCTCAACGAAGCCAACAAAACCATCCGCTATCTGGAAAACCGCCCGGGTAAATAATCAGCTCTGACCCCAGGCCAACCCTGCCAGCCGCTTGGCGGGGTTCAGAAAGCGGCCGCCTGCAGGCTGGCGCGCTTCTGCTTGGCCAGGCGGGCGAGCAAGCGCCGCTCAACGTCCTGGCACGTATCCCCGGCCACCAATGCCACGGTGGTGGTCAGCAAGGATACCTCACCCAGTATTGGCCACGGCTGCCGCTCCATCTGTCGACGCATACGTTCCATCAGGACGATAGCACCATCTTCCGCACAGTCTGGCAGTAGCAAGATAAACAGCTCATCCCGGATACGGAAAATCTCATCCCCGGCCCGCACTTCATTACGAATCCCTTCAACAAACTGCGGCAAAAACTGACTGACGGCGTGCTGTCCATGCAAGTCACACAACTGGGAAAAATCTTCAATACTGAAACCAATCAGCGCCAATGGCCGCTTGGCACGCTCGCTGCGAGCCACTTCCCGCTCCGCTACCAGCGAAAAATGACCGGCATTATAAGCCCCGGATTCACCATCATTTAATGTCAGTGAAGCCACCATCAGCAAGCGGTGCTGGATCAACAAGCCATAACAGGCAACCGAGGCCGCCACCATGGTGTAAACCAGTGCTGCCCGGGTTGCCACCAGCACATCCGCAGCCATCATGACAGTCCACCAGAGGGCGATAATCATACCAATGTTATAAATATGGCTGAGGGTACGACGCAGGCAAAAATAGCTGAGAAACGGCATCATCAACAGATAGTTCAGAGATAACGCCATGCTGGGTTCGATCTGGATAAAACCGGGTGCCACTACCAGCACCAGTACCGGCAGCGCCAGCCAATCATGATGGCTGCAATCCCGCTGCAGCCAGATAATCGCCGCCGCCAGCAAGAGCATCGGAATCACACAGAAACTCATCAGCACGGTATCGTACAGACCCAGCTGGAACTGCTCCCATACCACCCAGCTCATCAGCAGTGCCGTCAAGACAAACAAGCCCGACCGCAACACCGGGCCACGATGGTGATTATCAAGCATGATCATCATGACAAGCCTCCCTGATCCGTACGACCAAGCTGTCCACATCGTCGTCTGGCTGATAATGAATAGCGACAATATCCAGAGGCTGCTCACCCGCCCTGGCAACAGGGTCCAGTTGCTGTTCGATCAAGCGGAAGTCATCCGTAGTGCCATAAGGCATCAACACCAGAAAATCATCCGATTCCAATCGATACAACATATGAAAAGGCTGTACCCCCTGTTGCAAATGCGTTCCCAGTTGTTGGATACGATCTTCAAACGCCTCGTTCCCCAGTTGACGCCAAGTACCCGGCACCAGCACCAGGGTCAACAGCAGCCGGGATGAATGACGATCCGCGCGGGGGATTTCACGGGCCAGATCGATCAGCAGTTGATCCTCCCGATAGGCACCGGTACGTGGATCCGCCCCGACTTCTTCGCGCAACCGGATAGTACCGGATTCATTCATCCAGCCAATTGCAGCGGCGACCGCCACACTCACGGTATAGGTTGTCATAACCTGTGCTCGCAACAGGATATCCAAACAGGCGGCCAGACACAGAAATAACACC
This sequence comes from Oceanobacter sp. 3_MG-2023, assembly GCF_030688925.1. Lineage (NCBI taxonomy): Bacteria > Pseudomonadati > Pseudomonadota > Gammaproteobacteria > Oceanospirillales > Oceanospirillaceae > Oceanobacter > Oceanobacter sp. 3_MG-2023. The sequence continues at coordinate 99,584 of NZ_JAUYVX010000013.1, read as the reverse complement.
GAAAAAGCCAGCATCATCCAAATGGCATACTGCCATCGAAACGCAAACACCAGATAGAACGGCACCCAGAAACCAATATGTACGGTGTCCAGGCCAATGGTCATCTCCCGCAAGGCCATCAGCACCAGTAGTGTCACGACCAACCATTCAGGCCAGCGACGTCGATAGGGTTTGTCGTGCAACAGCAGATAACGGGCATAAATACTCAGCAGGCAACCGAGCAATAAAGTGGCAATCGTCTCTCCAACATGCTGGTGTCGCCAATCAATCCAGGACAGCGCCGCCAGGCATACGGCCATCAGCAGACAATAGAAAGCCGTCAGCCGTAACTCTTGCTGTCGTAAAAAATACGTATTGTTCTTGCCTGTGAGCATCAGAAAGCCTTTGTCATTGGGATTCGTCGGCCAGTACCTTGACAGGAAAACGCCGCATCACCCCGGTGCCAGGTAACCGCAATACCCTGCCCCCGAACGTAATTACCGGGTTAATCCGCAGGTGGGTAGTGTATACTAGCCAACTTTATCTGTTTCCGACCGATCGGGTGTAATCGATGGATGTAAACCAATACATGATAACGCTGGGCCAACAGGCACGTGCTGCTGCAACAGCCATGGCCAGAGCCTCAACCCAGGACAAAAACAAAGCCTTGCTGGCCATCGCCGATGCCATCAGCCAGCAACGTAGCGACCTCTATCAAGCCAATGCCACCGACCTTGAAAACGGTCGGGCCAAAGGCCTGGATGCTGCCCTGCTCGATCGCCTGGAACTGACCGACGCCCGTATTGACACCATGATTGAAGGCCTGCATCAGGTCGCCACCCTGCCAGACCCGGTGGGTGAGATCACCGATATGAAATACCGCCCCAGCGGCATTCAGGTTGGCAAGATGCGTGTGCCTCTGGGTGTCATCGGCATTATTTACGAAAGCCGCCCGAACGTAACCATCGAAGCCGCCAGCCTGTGTCTCAAGTCCGGCAATGCCACCATTTTACGGGGTGGCTCGGAGTCCATTGCCAGCAACCAGATGCTGGCAACCTGTATTCGCACCGGTTTGGCCGCTGCCGGATTACCTGAAACCGCCGTGCAGGTAGTGGAAACCACCGACCGTGCCGCTGTTGGCCACTTGATCACCCTGCCAGAATTTGTCGACGTTATTGTACCTCGTGGTGGCAAAGGGCTGATTGAACGCGTCAGCAAGGACGCCAGGGTCCCGGTTATCAAACACCTCGACGGCATCTGCCATGTGTATCTGGATCGCTTTGCCGACCAGACCAAGGCACTGAATATCGCCGTTAATGCCAAAACCCACCGTTACGGCACCTGCAACACCATGGAAACCCTGTTGGTGCATCAGGATGTCGCCAATGAGTTACTGCCAGCGCTGGGAGAAGCCTATGCTGCCCTGGACGTTGAATTACGTGGCTGCGACCGCAGCCGCGATATTCTTCATGGCATAACAGCCGCCACCGCTGCAGACTGGGATACCGAGTACCTGGCACCGATTCTGTCGATCAAGGTAGTCGACAGCATTGAGGCTGCCATTGAACATATCAATCGCCACGGTTCGCACCATACCGACAGTATTGTCACCGAGAACTACACCCTGGCGCGCCAGTTCCTCACCGAAGTCGATTCCAGCTCGGTGATGATCAATGCCTCAACCCGTTTTGCCGACGGCTTTGAATACGGCCTGGGAGCAGAAATCGGTATCTCTACCGATAAAATTCATGCCCGTGGCCCGGTCGGACTGGATGGTCTGACCTCACAGAAATACGTTGTGTTTGGTAACGGCGAAGTACGCAAATAATGAGCTCAACCGTGGCAGCCGCACGGGCTGCTCCCTGGGCCATTCTGGGCGGTACCTTTGACCCGGTTCATATCGGGCACTTGCGTATCGCCTTGCAATTACGCGACGCCGGTTTTGAGCGGGTGCTGCTGATGCCTAACCGTATTCCGCCACACCGGCCGTCCCCCCGGGCGTCATCAAGCCAGCGCCTGGCCATGCTGAATCTCGCTACCAGCGACCTGGATGGTGTCGAAGTCAGCGATATTGAATTACAACGCCCGGAATGCAGCTACAGTGTCATTACCCTGGAATGGCTGCGTACCCTTTACCCGGCCATCAGTTTTACCTGGGCAATGGGCACCGATGCCTGGCTCAGTTTTGACCGCTGGCACCGCTGTGACGACATCCTTGATCTCGCCAATCTGATGGTCATCAGTCGTCCCGGAGAACGCCAGCCCGTTGCCCCATGGCAACAACAACAGTGGCTGGCACGACAGGCTTCCATTACTGACCTGTTAGCCAGTCCTGCAGGTCGTATCTGCCAACAGGCCTGGCCCGGGCTGGATATTTCAGCATCGGGCTTGCGTCGAGGCATTGCCGAAGGCGAGAATGTCCGGTTCCTTACTCCAGACCCTGTACTGGACTATCTCACTCAACACCAACTTTACCGATAAGTAGCGAATGCAAACTGAGCAAATCAAAAACCTGGTCGTCGATTCCCTGGACGATATGAAAGCCAGAGACATCACTATTCTGGACGTACGTGGCCGTACTTCTGTCACCGACTGGATGGTCATTGCCACCGGGACATCCAATCGCCACGTTACCGCCGTCGCAGGCCATGTTGAAGAAAAAGCCAAGCATGCCGGCCTGCGCCCCAATGGCACCGAAGGTCGTGCCGTCGCTGACTGGGTACTGATCGACCTGATCGACGTCGTCGTGCATGTCATGACCGACCAGTCGCGCCACTTCTATGACCTCGAGCGACTCTGGGGTGAACCTGCCGACTCATCCAGCAAGGGTCATGCAGCGGAATGAAAATCCGGCTGCTGGCGGTCGGTCAGAAAATGCCCGCCTGGGTGACAGACGGCTATCAGGAATACGCCAAACGGCTACCTGCCGACTGCGCCCTGGAACTGGTGGAAATCAGCCCGGGTCACCGCAGTAAAAGCAGCAGCAAGGAAAAAGCCATGCAGCAGGAAGCTGCTGCCTTGCTAAAGGCAATACGGCCACAGGAACATCTGGTCGTACTGGATGTCCTTGGTAAACCCTGGTCAACAGAACAGCTCTCCGGTCATCTGTCGCAATGGCGCATGGACGGTCACGATGTGGCTCTGGTGATTGGTGGCCCTGATGGCATAGCCCCAACGCTGCTGGCGCAGGCAAAACAACGCTGGTCACTATCCAGCCTGACCTTGCCGCACCCTCTGGTACGCGTGGTGGTGGCTGAGCAGATATATCGAGCCTGGACCCTGTTGCAGGGCCATCCTTACCACAAATGAGGCCTGCATGTGGGAGCACTCCTTCCGGGATAAATCAGCTGAAGTAAAGCTGTTTCGTTCTCGTGCCGCGATTCTGGGCCTGATTATCTTTGCCTTGCTGGGCGTGCTCGTCTGGCGTATGGCCTATTTGCAAATCACCCTCTACGAAAAATACCAGAATCTATCCGAAAACAACCGTATCAAGATCCAGCCGCTGCCTCCCAAGCGTGGTCTGATTTATGACCGCAATGGGGAATTGCTGGCAGAAAACGTACCCTCATACAGCCTGACGCTGGTGCCTGAACGCGTTCGTAATATGGAAGATACTCTGAATTTTATCGACGATATGATCGGTATTTCAGAACGGGACCGGGAACAGCTCGAACGACGTCTGGAACTGCGTCGTCGACCCTACGAACCCGTTGTTTTACGCCATCAACTGACCGAAGTTGAAATTGCCAAGGTCATGGTCAACCGGGTTTACCTGCCCGGTGTCGATGTCGAAGCCCAGCTGGTGCGTCATTATCCACAAGGGGAAACCTTTGCCCATGTACTGGGTTACGTCGGACGTATCAACCAGCGGGAACAAAATCACCTGGATACCGATATCGATACCAAACGCCGCTACAGCGCCACCCAATACATTGGCAAACAAGGTATTGAAAAGCGTTATGAAAGTGACCTGCATGGCGAACCCGGCTATCAAAAAGTGGAAACCAACGCCCGCGGCCGTATTTTACGGGTATTGGAGCAGTCAGACCCGACCCCCGGACAAGACCTGACCCTGCACCTCGACAGCCGCCTGCAACGGCTGGCCCAGCAACAACTGGCCAATCACCGGGGCGCTCTGGTGGCTATTGAAGTCAAAACCGGGGGGATTCTCAGCCTCTACAGTAACCCGGGCTTTGACCCCAACCTGTTTGTTACCGGTATATCCCATACCGACTATAATGCCTTGCGTGACAATCCGGATTTACCCCTGTTCGACCGGGCCATACGGGGCCGCTATCCACCGGCATCCACCCTGAAACCCTTTATTGGTATCGGCGTCACCGACCTCGGTGTGACCAGCTGGAGCCGTACTATTTTTGATACCGGCAGCTTTATGCTGGAAAACAGCTCCCGGGTCTACCGGGACTGGAAACGCCAGGGTCATGGCGAAGTCAATCTGGAACGCGCTATCGTCGAATCCTGCGATGTCTATTTTTATGATGCCGCCGTCCGCGCGGGAATTGACAAGCTTGACCCTTTTTTGGCGCAGTTCGGCTTTGGCCAGAACCTGGCGATAGATGTTGATAACGCCTTCTCCGGGCTGCTGCCCGGCCGTGAATGGAAACGCAAACACTACAAAGCCAGCTGGTACGCCGGTGATACCGTCAACCTGGGCATTGGCCAGGGCTATATGCAGGTCACCCCCTTGCAACTGGCCACTGCCACAGCGTTAATGGCCAATCGCGGCAAGTGGGTCGCTCCCCGTCTGCTCTCTGCCCACAGCGGTCAGCATGAAGCGATTGATGAAAGTGAGGCCCAGGACATCAAACTGAACAACGAAGACAACTGGGATCATATGTTTGAAGCCATGCGCAAAGTGATCTCCAGCCCTCATGGCACTGCTCGCGTGCTGCAAAAACACCTGGAGTTTTCCATCGCAGGCAAAACCGGTACTGCCCAGGTTGTCGGCATCAAGCAAGATGAAGAATACGACTCCGACGCCCTGCGCGAGCGCTTGCGTGATCACGCTCTGTTTATCGCCTTTGCACCGGTTGAAGATCCGCAGATTGCGATTGCCGTGGTGGTCGAAAACGGCGAATCAGCGGGTCGTACCGCAGCACCCATTGCTCAATCAGTTATTAATCTTTACCTCAGCGGAAGCACTGGCGAATGAGCAATTCCGACTTCACCCGCACACTGGGTAGCGGCATACACCCGGGATTTGATCGTGGTAAAGCATTATTCACCCGCATTCATCTGGATTTGCTACTGGTGATACTGCTACTGGTGCTGTGCCTGGCCGGCTTACTGATACTGTATACCGGCAGTGGCCGAGATACGCATATGCTGGTACGCCAGGCCGTGCATATGGGCATTGGTTTGCTTGGCATGGGGCTGGCAGCACAGCTACCCCCTCGCTTTTATCAAATGATTGCGCCCTGGGCTTATCTGTTGGCTCTGGTTGCCTTGATCAGCGTGCTGATTGCCGGTGTAGGGGCCAAGGGCGCGCAACGCTGGCTGGCCCTGCCCGGGCTGCCCCGCTTCCAGCCATCGGAACTGGTCAAGCTGATTCTGCCACTCACCGTGGCCTGGTATATGGCCCGGCGACCGGTGCCGCCGCATATCACCGACTTGCTCAAGGCCAGCGGGCTAATTGTTATCCCGACGATACTGATCCTGAAACAGCCCGACCTGGGTACTTCACTGTTGATCTCAGCGTCTGGTCTACTGGTGCTGTTTTTTGCCGGTATGGCCTGGAAGCTGATTGGTTCCCTGATTGCTATCGTCTCAGCCTGTGCCCCACTGATGTGGTTTTTTGTTATGCACGACTATCAAAAACAACGGGTGCTGACCTTCCTGAACCCGGAAAGTGACCCACTGGGGTCTGGCTGGAATATCATTCAGTCAAAAACCGCCATTGGCTCCGGCGGCATTGAAGGCAAAGGCTTTATGCAGGGTACCCAGTCACAACTGGAATTTCTGCCAGAGAGTCATACCGATTTTATTATTGCCGTACTGGCAGAAGAACTGGGTCTGATTGGCGTATTGCTGCTACTGGTGCTGTACTTCCTGATCATATTCCGCTGTCTGGTGCTTAGCAGCCGTAGCGAGACCTTGTTTGGCCGCCTGCTAGCGGGCAGCTTGTCCGTTACCTTTTTTATCTATGTATTTGTGAACATCGGTATGGTTAGCGGAATTTTACCCGTGGTGGGTGTTCCACTACCACTGGTCAGCTATGGTGGAACGTCAGTCGTCAGCCTGATGACAGCCTTTGGCCTGATCATGTCCATGGCAATACATCAAAAACGTTAATCAAAATACTTAACAGGGAATCAGTATGACCAGACTTACACGTCAACTGGCAAAGACTTGCCTGGTTATCAGTCTTAGTGGCTCAGCGCTGGCATATGCCGGTTACGACCAGCACCCTCGCTTTAATGAGTTTGCGGCCGAGCTGGAAAAGGAATATCAAATCCCTCCTGCAGAAACCAGGCGTTGGCTGGCAGAATCGAAAAAACTCGACTCGGTACTGGAAGCCATCGCTCGTCCGGCAGAAAAAACCCTCGAATGGGATAGCTATCAGGATATTTTCCTCACCAGCAAGCGCATTGAAGGCGGCAAGGCCTTTATGGCAAAACATGCCGGACTGTTGGCGGCGGCAGAACAGAAGTACGGCATTCCCAAAGAAATCATCACTGCCATCATCGGTGTGGAAACGTTCTACGGCAGTCGTCAGGGTAGCTACCGGGTACTGGATTCACTGGCCACACTGGCATTCGACTACCCTAAACGGCCGATCTTCTGGCGCGAATTAAAAGCCTTTTTCTCACTGGCCAAAGAAGAAAATCTTGATCCCGCAACCGTCAAGGGCTCTTACGCCGGCGCCATGGGCTACGGTCAGTTTATTCCGACCAGTTTTCTCGCGTATGCCGTTGATGGCGATGGTGATGGCCAGCGTGATTTATGGGCTAACCCAGCGGATGCCATTAACAGCGTCGCCAACTATTTCAACGTCCATGGCTGGCGAGCACACGAGCCGGTGGTACAACGCGCCCGCGTCAGCGGCAACCAGTACCAGCAAGCCGTTAATGACAACCTGAAGCCCAAATGGACTGTCGCAAAACTGGCAGCCATGGGAGTTTCCACCATCGAGCCAGCAAATGCCGAAGACCCTGCCAGCCTGGTCAAACTGATTGGCAAGCAAGGAGCCGAGTTCTGGCTGGCCCACTATAACTATTACGTGATTACCCGCTATAACCATAGCCGTCTGTATGCCATGGCGGTTTATCAGTTGAGTGAGGCGCTGAAACAGTGAAGACCGGCTTTTGGCTGATCATGGCGCTGCTACTCAGCGCCTGCAGCTCGCGTTACCAGCACAAGGAAGACTTCAGTCCTCCAGAACCACCGGATTTATCCACCATAGAGGAGCCCACCCCCACACGGGAACCACTCAGTGTGACGGGTAACGGCCCAACGTATCAGGTGCTGGGGCAACGCTATCAAGTACTGGATCAACCAACGTCATTCCGGCAGACAGGCATCGCCTCCTGGTACGGCATGAAATTCCATGGCCACGCCACCTCCAACGGTGAAATTTACGATGTTTATCAATTTACCGCGGCCCACAAAACCTTGCCGTTACCCAGCTATGTGCGGGTAACCCGTCAAGACAACGGCAAAAGTGTGGTGGTACGGGTCAATGATCGCGGGCCATTTCATGAAGGCCGTATTATTGACCTGTCGTATGCCGCTGCCCACAAAGTGGGCCTGGATGTATCCGGCACCGCCCCGGTCACGGTCGAACTGCTGACCCAGCCTTACCCCGACAAGGTACACTGGATACAGGTGTCAGCCCTGTCCGACCAGTCCAACGCCAGGCGGCAGCAGCAAAGCCTGAGTCAGGCGCTGAAGCCACTGTCGTGGCCTGTGGAGGTACATCAGGGCAATCTGAATGGCAAACCACTCCATAAGGTACGTATCGGCCCGGTACCGGAAGGAGAGCCCTTGCAGGACTTGCTGATCAGGTTGGAAAACCTGCAGATCAACAACCCCGTCATACTCGGTGCTCATCAACTCGACTGAGCACCATTCACATTGCCGTCACGCGCAGCAGATCACAAGCCACAAAAAAAGGGCCACGACCAAACTGGTCGGGCCCGAGGCAAGGGTACTCAGCGCAGAAAATAATAAAACCGGCTCTTATTCTCCAGAGCCGTGTTTTTTGATGTCCTTACGGATAGCCGCATATACACCTACAAAAAATACGCAGGTCAGTCCGACAATCACTAATCCGGCAAAAACAACTTCGTCCATAAACATAGTGGGATTCCTCACTCTTAGTCGGTCTTGCGTTTGACGTGTTGAGGGCAATGTAACAGTCCACACCTGTGTCAAATTGACTCACATCAAGCCGTTTTTCAGCCGCTCTTTATAACCGTTGCTACGCTTGATATGCATCAAAAGCGACATAAGATCAGTTATTGGCTGGCTTGCTTATTGCGCTGAAACAGAAGGCAGGATTTCAGGGAGACGGTTATTCCGATGATCAGGTCATCACCGGCAGAAACAGGGGCAGGGACGTTATCCGGACGAAGATCCCTGTTGTTCCAAAAGATCTTATTAGGGTCGAGCAAACCAGCGCCCACAGGCGCTGGCTGCTGAAAAATGACAGGTCTTGCGTGGCATCCTTGCACAGGGTGCTGTCTGTCATGCTTATTGATCGTTATCTTTCTGGATTACCGAACGCCACTGCAAGGTTAATTCAGGTCATCTGCACCAGCAATTCACAGATTTTTCAAAACGAGTTCAATATCGCACCAAAAAACAACACATTGATAACAAACTAATTAGAGATAATTCGCCCCCGATAGACCCGGGTAGACGGCCCGATCCGCTCCCGATCATCAATCATGGCCGTCGCACCGCGGTACGTTCTGTCCATAATCGGCTTGGTTTTTGGTGTTTGGGTCGGCAAAAACATCTCAATCATCTCAAGTAAATCATGGCTCACGCCGCTTTTTACAAGGGTTCTGAGGTCATCTTCCAATGAAGGCGAATCATAGTGAATTATGCAGCCCTGCTCTTCTTTCGCTAATCGCTTTATTTTTTGTAGTAGTGCGATATTGTTGCGGTTGAATTCAACCATGTGGTTCCCCCCAAGTTGGTACTGGGGATTTTACTGCAACGCTCATACCATTGTTTTGTACTTTGTTCCGATTTGAACAATCGGCTGATCCAACTCACGATCTATATAACGGCTAAACTGACCAGCCACACACTCCCAGCTTAGCTGTTCTGCCGTCACTCGTGCCGCCTTGCCCTGCTCAACCAGATCACTCTCCAATAATGCCTCGGCGGCAGAGACAAACATCCGCTCGGCAATATCCGGCTTCTCTTCAACCGGAGCCAACGAACCGTTAACACCGGACTGAATATGCATATGGGCAGCTGCCATATCAAATGCAGCCACTGGCAAGCCACTGGCCATGGCCTCCAGCGTTACCAGACCAAACGTCTCCGTGACACTGGGAAAGACAAACAGATCAGCGGAAGCAAAATGCCGGGCCAGTGCCTCGCCCGTTTGCACGCCGGCAAAAATCACATCGGGATGGCTGGCCTGAATATCACCACGCATCGGGCCATCCCCCACCATCACCAGTTTCAGATCTGGTCGGGTCACCCGTAACTGGTCATAAGCCGCAATGGCGAGCGGGATATTTTTCTCTGCCGCAATACGTCCGACATACAGCATCACCCGATCACTGTCCTTGACCTGCCAGGACTGCCTGAGACTGATACTACGCCGCCGCGGATGGAACAGATGACAATTGACCCCGTGAGGCAATACCTGAACGTTATGAAAGCTGGATTCACATAAAAAACCGGCGACTTCTTCGGAAGGAACCAGGGTTCCGGCGGTACGGTTATGGAAGCGGCGCAGCCAGTTCAGCGTCAGGGTTCGAATCCAGCCCAAGCCATAATAACTACTGTAACGATGAAAGTTGGTATGAAACGCACTCAACACCGGAATGCCGCGCTCGGTGGCCAAATTCAATGCCGAGTTGCCCAGCGGGCCTTCGGTGGCAATAAAGACAAATTCCGGCTGAAAACGATCCCAGGCCGCCCGAATATCTCCCCGGGCTGGCCAGCCAATCTGTAAATCCGGGTACATTGGAATGGTCAAACCACGGCACCAGACTTCTTCCACTTCTGGACGCCATGTCGAGCGCGGCCGAGTACGAATCAGCTGTACCTGAAAGTGACGAGGGTCCAGCGCATTAATCAACTGGCGCAGGGAATTAGCGACACCGTTAACATCGGGCACATAGGTTTCGGTAACAATACTGATACGAAGTGGAGCCATACGGGTCTGGCACTCTGGCTAAATTCAACCAGTGTGCCAGCACCACCGTGACACTTTGATGAAGCCAATAAAGCCCCATATCACTCCACCAAACGTCAGCTCTCCAAACCAGCCCTCCACGTCATCCTCCGGCTCAGAACGCCTGAACAACAGCCTGAAACCAGGGCGACCCAACCGGGAAAGGGAAATGGAAATGGAACTTACCCAAAAGAAGCAATAGTTTATCGAGCAACCAAAAACAGCGAACAGGATAACAAGCCGGATAACAAACGAATGACAGGCGGGTTATGGGTCATGCGGGGAAAAGAGACAGGCTGGTCAGCCAATACGAGCAGACTGCCCGTCGCAGATACCAGTCACCCCAGTATCAACGACGGGCCGGAGACCCGCATACAGAATGGATATAACCAATGCTTAATGAGTGACTTCTGAAGCACTCATCGAGGACGTCGTTTCTTCACTCAGTTTGGACAAGCGATAACGTAATTGCCGTGGCGTCAATCCCAGCACTTTTGCAGCCATGGTCTTGTTGCCGTTGCACTTATCGATGGCTGCGTGAATATCACTCAGTTCATCTTCTTGCACACGCTGGTAAGGACGTGCATACAGAGTCTTGAAATTAGGCACCACTTGTGTTGCCAGAATCTGAGCAATCTGAGCACCAAGGCAGTGCACCAGTTCAAGGCTGACATTGTCCAGTCTTGCACCACGAAGGTCCATCACCAACACAGCCAGTACTGACTGACGCAGCACCAGAGGGACCAACAAGCAACGATCCTGCAAGGTCAGGCCACTGGCTTGGGGGTCAAATCGTTCCGGACGCTCACTGCCATCCTTGATGACCAACCATTCACGTGATTCAAACTGACGGCACAAGGCATGTTGGACAGCAAAGCTGTACACACCATTAGTGACACCAGTGGAACAATATTGGGCTTTAAAGCGGCTTGGGGAGTCAGGTAATGCAATGGATACATTACGCAGTTCCGTGTGTTCAGAAATCAACATCAGCAGGCGCTGGATGCTTTCTTCGTCCTGGTAACGACCTTCAATGATTTCAGTCAGGCCTGTCAGCCAATGGGCGGCAGTGGCAGGTTTGGGCTGGCGATAGTCTTGGATATCAGCGATTTTGTACATGGGCAGATCCTCCTTTACATAGTCTTTCGCAAACTCCGTACCAGCTCTGCCAAACCAACCAATAAATTTTGCAGGCAGGTGCCCGGATCATGGCCAGCGCCCAAAAAATCATCAGAACAGGTCAAAAAAGCACTATTGGCTGACTATACGTACCGTACTGCGGGGTTGTGACTGGTTTATCCAGCGTTCTGTCATCACTCTGGAACAGTCAAGGAAGAAAAAAATATTGCCTTTTATCAATAACTGCCCAAGTAAAGCCAGCAATGCTCACAAAAATGCACAAAGAATTATCACAAAGACGACACAGTCGGTGCAAAAGAGTGCAAAGGCAGAATTCAGAGAAACGTTGATGATAAGGACTGGCCGCCGGTCAAACGGATCGAAGACCAGCAGCCGGGCATCCTGTTCCATGCCCTGTCAGCTTTTACCTTGATATACCTTGATGATTATTCAAGCAATGTCAGGATCGTCACTTGGCATATATTCCTTATGCAGCCAGTTGGCGGTAAAGCGGCACACATCATGAGTCGTTAGCAGACCAGCCAGTCTCTCATTACGCATGACAATCACAGCGCTGCTGCCATTGTCTGCCATATAAGCCAGCACGACATCCAGACGCGTGTGCAGATCAACCCGGGCCACGCGTCGTTGACACATATCACCGACCACCAGCTCCTGGCTATCATCCAGATTGTGTCCAGGCTGCTGCGCCAACTTGATATCGTCAGCCCCTAACAACCCGATCACCTCATCACCATCCATCACCGGCAGATGATGACACTGATGTTGTGCCATCAAGTCTGCGGCTTCTGTTAACCGTGTGTTTTCACCAATATGCAGAGGGAATGCTGTCATTACTTCAGCGAGCGTTGGCATGTGTCTCATACAACGAGTCTCCGATATTATTATTGCGGTAACGATCTGAACAACAAGACTGGGCGCTGACAACAACAGTCACCCACCCTTCAATCAAACGCCGATGCGACCCAGGGTATCCACGATTTGTCGCAAAATCTCAGACAGTGCCGGATGATCCTGATCGAAGCGAATGGCGTACTCTTGCAAGCCTTCCACGACATCACCGCTGTCAGTCAGCTCCATCACTTCAATATCTTCCGCAACTTTTCTCATCAATCCTGCGGTTTCTTCATCCAGCTTCGGGTTGGCCTGCAACTCTTCATGCAATTGCTGAAGCTGTTCCTTTAGTTGATTTTCCATACACACCTCTCTTTTCTACAGTCTGCGAGACAAAACACATTGCCTGATACTACAGGGGACATCCATTTAATCCTGCACGGCTCTGCGCGAGTGTTGCCGTTGTTCAGGGCAAGGCGACGAATGCAGCGAAATGACGAGTCCTTTTCAAATTCGTCAACACCGCACTGGACGGCGGCAACCCGCGCCCTTCGGGGGCTGCCGGATGATCTCGACTCGATGTCGCCGACTTTTGACTTGACCCGTCAGGCCTGCAAGTCGGCTTCGTGATTCGAAACCATCCGGTAGCCTAGAGTGAGCACCGGATTAAATAGATGCCCCCTACAGGCATTGTGCATCAGGATACCTGATCAACAGCTGATCTTGCGCACGATTGTACAAACCCGGCCGGATTAGAGGTCTGTTAGAGAGCTGGAAGAACATCCGAATGGCTGACTATATAGCGATAGCACGGGATAGCGGGAAGGTTTGGGAGGATACAGCGCCAGCAACCATCAGGCTGCAGGCGGCGTGTATAGCAACAAGGTGATCATCCGATCAATAAGTAGCCTGGCAGAAAATGGGCATTCCACAGGACTGGGCGAGACGCTTGAAAGCAGGAAAATTGGCATAATCACCAATATACAACAATGGGTTACGTGACAAATCCAGCCGTTGCAATTGCGGCAAAATCCGTCCCAGCACATTCAGTAACATGCTGTGACTACCCGCAAGCGGCACCCACACTTCCTGTTGCCCGGCAATACGGGATAAAAATCCAAGTAACAAATTGGAATTTTCATCCATGCTGGAACGTGTATCGGTATACACCAGGTTCAGCCACTGACCTTTGGGCAGATGATAAAAGTTTGCCATATGTACGGCCGTTGGCAGCAGGTTTTCTGCCAGCAGATGTATTTTGGCCATCGTTTCCTCGTCAGATACGTCCCCGCTATTATGTCGGGCAGGTACCTGAACCAGCTTCACACTCCATCCTCGAGATGTGATGAATTCCTCTGGAATCCGGGCAAACATAATGTCCTCTGGCTTGCCCAGCCTTTGTGCAGCTTCCATTTCTCCTCCGTTTAACACAGCCAGCTGACCGGGTCAGCGATTCGCTACAATAAGTTCAGTCAGAACTACTGCATATGCAATGCCAACAATGGAAAAATGATATTCAGAGGCAATCAGGCCTAGAAGTTAAGCACTTCGACCAGCACCGTCTTGATAATAAATCCAAGCATGCCCAGCCCCAGTGCAAAGAACAGCACACCCATCCCAAATTTGCCCGCATTTGAGCGTTTTGCCAGGTCATAGATGATAAACATCATGAAGCCAATCAAAATGGCAATGCCGATTGCCATCCCTGCATTCTCAACGTGACTGATATTCATCAGTGTTACCTTCTCCGCAGCTATGGTAAAAATCGGGGGGCACATTTTAGCAACCGCCAGACTCTCAGTACAGGTACTGCCGATCCAATGACTCCAGACTTCGATATATGCATTATTGGCGCAGGTGTGATCGGTCTGGCACTGGCCAGACAATTGTCCCGGCGTTACTCCGTCTTGATACTGGAGCAAGCCGACCTGATTGGCAGTGAAACCAGTAGCCGCAACAGCGAAGTGATTCATGCCGGCCTGTATTACCCGCCAGGCTCCCTGAAAGAAACCCTGTGTCTGCGCGGACGCGCCCTGACCTATCAATTCTGTCAGCAGTTCGACATTCCCCACCAGAAAATCGGCAAGCTGATTGTCAGTCCAACCAATGACCACCCGGAACTGCAGCGACTGGAACACACAGCCCAGCGCCTTGCCATTCCATTACAACGTTTGGACCGCCACCAGCTACATCAAATGGAACCGGACGTTACCGCTGCGGCTGCGCTCTGGTCACCGGAAACCGGGATCATCGACAGTCACCGGTTTATGCAGGCCTTGCAGCACCAGGCTGAGCAAGCCGGTGCGCTGTTGGTCTGCCGCAGCCAAATGACATCCGCACACAACCATGGTGATGCCTGGACCGTTACTATCAACACCTCCGATGGCCCGACCACCATTCATTGCCAGACACTGATTAACGCCGCCGGATTAGAGGCGGTTGCGCTGATGGCCACGATAGATGCTGGTACCAATACCGCAGATACAAATAGTGATGCCCGTCTCCATAACGGAAGCCAGACTGCCGAACGCAATAACACGCCGCCGGTACTGTTTCCGGCCCGTGGACATTACTTCAGCTACCAGGGCAAAAGCCCATTCCGGCATCTGGTTTATCCTTTGCCTGAGCCTGGCCTCGCCGGCCTCGGTGTTCATGCCACCCTGGATCTGGCCGGACAACTGCGCTTTGGCCCGGATGTCGAATATCTTGATCCGCAAGCAGCCTCCAGTCCTGAGCGCTACCATGTCAGTGAGCATTTACGTCGCCCCTTTGCCGCCGCCATACGCCGCTACTGGCCCGCACTGGATGAAAACCAGCTACAGGCCGCATACGCAGGTATTCGCCCCAAGCTGAGTGCCCCAGGCAATACCGCGGCCGACTTTGTTTTTCAGCGAAGTGGCCCCGCCACATCACCCGCCTGGCATCTGTTGGGGATAGAGAGTCCGGGGCTGACCTCGGCATTAGCCATCGCCGAGCATGTCGAACAATTACTGGAAACAAGATGAGTACCATATTGCCTGCAGAGACGGAAATTCCTGTCACCTGTGATGAATGTAATACCGACACTCCCATCGCACTGGTCGAACTCAGATCACTGGCGCTGATCACCTGCCAACACTGTGGCAACCAACGCCAATTCACCCGGGCAGAACTGGACGTCATGCGCCTGGTACTGGTCCAGGCCGGTTACCGTTTTTTGTGATAGATTTTTTTGCGACAAACAAGGCTTGATGGTTCAGCCCAGACCCAATTCTTCCCGCCCCCCTTCTGCAAGCACCGCCTTCACCCGAATGTCACGGAGCTGAAAAAGAACTGTCACACAGTCCCCCCAAAGTAAAGAGTCATATGTAGCGAACTAATGGCACCATGACTGCACCTATCCAACGCGTCACCATTGTGACTGAAACATTTGCTCCGGAGATCAATGGCGTTGCACATACTCTGTCGCAACTGGTTGAAGGCATGCGTGCACGTGGTATCCAGGTGCAGATCATCCGTCCTCGGCAATACCGTCATGAACAACCGGTCAACACTCATGACCTGCACACAACCTTGCTGCCCGGTATGCCATTACCCGGCTATAAAGAGCTCAAGTTTGGCGTTCCCCTGATTGGCCGTATTTCTTCCGCCCTGAAGGATTTTGCCCCTAATGTGATTTATGTGGCCACCGAAGGCCCGATGGGCTGGGCCGCCGTGCGAGCAGCCCATAAAACCGGAGTGGCTGTCATTAGCGGCTTCCACACCAATTTTCATCAGTACATCGAGCACTACCGCCTGGCTGGACTGGAAAAACTGGCCTATCGTTATCTGCGTTACTTTCATAATCTGACCGCGACCACGCTGGTTCCTACCCGTAGCCAACGGGATGAACTGGACGCCCATGGCTTCCACAACGTGCGGGTATTATCTCGTGGCGTCGACAGCCAGAAGTTTAATCCTTGCCATCGCAGCGCTGCCCTGCGACGCTCCTGGGGAGTGGGTGAACAGGATCTGGTGCTACTTTACGTCGGCCGCATCGCCGGTGAAAAAAACATGGACCTGGCACTGGCGGCCTATCGTCGCCTGCTCAACAGCGATGAGCAGGTACGTATGGTACTGGTTGGCGATGGCCCTGAATTACAGAGCATCCGCGCCCAGTACCCGGAAATTATCTGCTGTGGCATGCGTCGCGGCGATGACCTGGCAACACACTATGCCAGTGGCGATATTTTTCTGTTCCCGAGCAAAACCGATACGTTTGGCAACGTTGTTACCGAAGCCATGGCCAGTGGTCTGGCCGTGGTCAGCTTTGATTATGCCGCCGGACATGAACATATCACCTCCAGCCTGACCGGCATGCTCGCGCCATTTGGTGAAGATGAAACCTATATCCAGCAAGTCGAGATTCTTTCCGACAGTCCGAATTTACTGCAAAAAATTCGTCAGCAAGCTCGCTCACGTGCAGAAACAATTTCATGGAACAGCATTGTGGACGAGTTTATCCAGCGCCTTAACAGCGCCAATACCAAGGTAACCCCTAATGGCAATCGCAAAACAGTTACAGCCAAAGACAGCGCTACTGTTCAGTAAAGCCGATCATCTAGAGCTGAGCCTGTGTCAGCTTATGAACAGAATGGGATACAACCGCAGCGTACGGCTGTTTTTCAAAGGCATCAGTCGCGCCGGTGACGGTGTATTCTGGTATTCACTCGGACTGTTATTGCCTCTGCTGTTCGGTATCGAAGGACTGGCCGTCCTGGGCCATATAGCCATCACCGGCTTGTTGTGTGTTGGCGTCTACAGTCAGCTGAAAAACCGCCTGGTACGCCAGCGGCCATTTATTTCGTTTGATGCCATTCAGGCCCATACCGCCCCGCTGGACCTGTACAGCTTTCCCTCAGGTCACACCATGAATGCCGTAAACTTCGCGGTATTACTCTGCTTTTTCTTCCCGGTACTGTTCTGGATGGTCGCGCCGTTTGCCTTGTTGGTGGCACTGTCCCGGGTGATTCTGGGGATGCACTACCCGACCGACGTATTGGTGGGTGCTTCTCTCGGCATGTCGATCAGTTATGGCTCGCTCGCCATTTGGCCTGCCGGAATGTTTGCTTTTATTATTTACTGAAAACCGATCAGACAGGCTGCCTGAACCGGCAACAGCCAGCCCTAGAACAAACGCCCCTGGGCCGGATCCCCCCCACAATGCCGGGCACCAATACCCAACAGGCGCACCCGCTTGTCCTGTCGACGCATGGCGCTGGCAATCAGCGCAGCAAACCCTTTCAGATCGGCTGCCATATCGTTATCAGCCATGGTGGTCTGGGTAAAATCAGCAAACTTGACCTTCACAAACGGTGCCAGCTCGTCGGCCTGCCAACCGGCATTTGCCACTCGTTGCTGCCAGCGCTGCCACAAATCCGGCAACTGCTGTAAACATTCTGCCTCACTGGTCAAATCGTAATGGAACGTCTGCTCCACACTGACCGTCTTGCGTTCTCGCACTTCCCGCAAAGGCCGGTGATCAATACCGCGACAACGTTCGTACAGCACCGCCCCCATACGACCATAACGATGAATCAGATGCGCCATCGACAGCCCCTGCAAATCGGCACAGACAGACAAACCATCCGCCGCCAGTCGCTCGCTCAGTTTCGGCCCCACACCGGGAATTTTCCGCACAGGTAATGACTCGACAAACGCCGCCACCTCAGTGTTGGCAATCTGCCAGATACCGTCTGGCTTATTATAATCACTGGCAATTTTGGCCAGATACTTGTTAGGCGCAATACCTGCCGACACCGTCACACCCACCTGACACGCCACTTCGTAACGGATCGCCTCAGCAACTCCACGCGCATCGTCAGCCGCCGTCAATTCAAGATAAGCCTCATCGATAGAGACCTGCTCAAACACTCGCGCATACGGTCGCATAATGGCCATAATCTGCTGCGATGCCTGCCGATAACGCGGCATATCCGTCGGTAACAGCACCAGCTCCGGACACAAACGAAACGCATGGGCAGACGCCATGGCCGATCGAACCCCATAGCGCCTTGCATTATAATTACAGGTTGAAATCACACCGCGTCTGGCAGGGTCGCCCCCTACCGCCAACGGCCGGTCGCGCAGATGGGGCTGATCGCGCATTTCGATAGCGGCAAAAAAACAATCACAATCGATATGCAGTATCTGACGTGGAGACATTTCCATAGCACAACCCCTAAACTGTACATACATACAGTATCAAATACAGGTCATCAGGGGAATACTTCAATCGTAGCGCTAACCAGGCCATAAATCAGGGGACGAGCCAGTCAGCAGCGTGGCGAACAGCGTCAACCGGTGTTAGCCTGACAGGGTTAAAAAAAGGAACCTAAAGTGAACAACGATAACCAGGCAACAGAAATATTTTTAACCCGGATAGAGAATAATGACCATCCGTTCTCTGAAACTCTGGACTATATTGACAAGCACTATGTTTTTTCCGCCTCCGCCTTTACCAACGGAGCGCTGGACAACAGCAGCGACCAAAACCAGGGATCATGCCGGGTACTGGCATTGGCCAGCCTGCTGAAGCTGACCACCGAACAGACATTACGCTGTTTTGGTGAGCATTATCGTGATGTTCTGGCCAGCCCGGACGGCGACAGCCACCAGAACATCCGCCAGTTACAACATCATGGTATGGAAGCCGTTCGTTTTGAACACTTCCCGTTGAGAACAAAATAGTATGACTGCGCCTGTTCTGGATATGAAAACCGGGATGACGCCACTGACCACGCTGACATTTCACAGCACCGAGCCAGACGTCATCAGTGCCGACTTGCAACGCCGGCGATCAGAAGCTCCGGCCTTGTTCCAGGGGCTTCCTTGTCTGATCTCCTTACAGGAGCTGGACCCGGAACACACCAGTCTGGCCAGTCTTACCACATTACTGCGCCAACATGGACTTGTTCCTGTAGGTGTGCGCTACAGCTCGGAAGCCTGGCAAGCGGCCTGCAAAGCCTTGTGCCTGGCAGATTTTGGCCACTCATCGGTCAAAACCGTGCGGCAAAAACCAGCGGCAGTGCCAGCAGAGGCGGAACAGGCCGTCAGTGAGCAGAAAACCCGCGGCCTGGGACTGGAAGCACAGACGATCCCCGCCCGAGCGATTAAAGTGCACAACAGCAATGTCCGCTCCGGTCAGCAGCTTTATTTTGATGGCGACCTGATCGTAATGGGTACCATCAGCCCCGGTGCAGAAGTACTGGCAACCGGTGATATACAGATTATGGGCAGGTTGCGCGGCAAGGCACTGGCAGGCGTCAAGGGTAATCCGGACGCAATGATCAGCTGTTTACAATTTGATGCCCAGCTGGTCGCTATTGCTGGCCAGTACCAATTATTTGAAGACGATCACCCCTTAAAAAACAGCAGCGTGCTGGTCCGGCTGGTTGATGACCACTTAACCCTCACCGGCTCGGATAAATAACCAAATTGGCAGGATGAATACCGTGGCAAAAATAATCGTGGTGACCTCCGGAAAAGGCGGAGTAGGAAAGACAACCACCAGCGCTGCGTTTGCAGCAGCATTGGCCATGCAGAACCACAAAACCGTTGTGATCGATTTTGATGTGGGCCTGCGTAATCTCGATCTGGTCATGGGCTGTGAGCGCCGGGTTGTGTACGACTTTGTTAACCTGATCCAGGGTGAATCCACCTTGTCCCAAACCCTGATCAAAGACAAGCGACTCGACAATCTTTACGTGCTGCCCGCCTCACAAACCAGAGACAAGGATGCACTGAGCCTGGAAGGCGTCGAACGAGTGCTCAATGAGCTGGCAGAAACCTTTGAATTTATTATCTGTGACTCACCTGCCGGAATCGAGCACGGAGCCCAGATGGCGCTCTATTTTGCGGAAGAAGCCATTATTGTCACCAACCCGGAAGTCTCTTCGGTACGGGATTCGGATCGCATTATTGGTATTCTGCAAAGCAAGTCCCGTGTCGCCGCACAAGGCGGCTCAGTCAAGGAACACTTGTTGCTGACCCGTTACAACCCGGAGCGGGTTGAGCGTGGAGAAATGCTCTCCGTCACCGATGTCGAAGACATCCTCGCCATCCCGTTACTGGGAGTGATCCCAGAGTCTGAAGCCGTGCTCAAAGCTTCCAACCAGGGCGTGCCGGTTGTGCACGACAGCGACAGCGATGCCGGTCAGGCCTATGCCGACTCCGTTGCCCGCTACCTCGGCGAAGATCGCCCACACCGTTTTCTTGAAAAGCAGAAAAAAGGCTTCCTGAAACGGGTTTTTGGAGGTTGATATGAGTTTGTTAAAACGATTCCGAAAAGACGACACCAGCTCCGCATCCGTTGCCAAAGAACGGTTGCGGGTGCTGGTTGCCCACGACCGCTTACGTAACAATGGCCCCGACTACCTGCCCCAGCTGGAACGGGAAATACTGGCGGTGATTCGGAAATACGTCGAGATCGGCGACAAAGACGTCAACGTGCACCTGGAAAACCATGGCCAGACATCCATTCTTGAACTTAATGTCACTCTGCCGGACCGCTAGCCTGGGCTTACGCTGAAACGGGCCTACCCGGTTTTCCTTTGTTGTCATGGAAAGCCGGTCTGCCACCACTCGTTCCACCATTCACCTTGCCACTCAAGGCAACGACAAACCCGCCAGCTTGCACAACAACCGCACAAACGCCAGGCCACTACCCAGCTCAGCGCTTTCATTCATGGTGTGATACCCCGTCGTTGGAATCTGCAGAGTGGTGCCATCCACCAAGCCTCCAGACGCCGCCACAATACGTCCCATCTCCGTACTGCCCAACGATTTGGCTGCTAACCCGGCCGCAGCCAGCTGGCGATTTTGCTGTTCAATATAGTCATCCTTGAAGCGGTAGCTCAGCCCCAGCTGCTCACAACCCGAGACCAGCGCCTGGGTCAGTTCATGATTAAACCCGGCGTTGGCATCCTTGTGGCGCAACACCAGTTGCTGCTGGCTGGCGGCAGCAATATCCGGGTAAGGGCTGGTATCCACCACCACCAGCTGATTGGTTGTACCACCAAAGCGCCGAAACCATTCGAGCAAATACCGCCAGCTGCGGCCGGCTTCTTCCTGGGCAGTAAAAAATGCCGTGCCACGGAATCCCAGCTCAAACAAATACACCAGCATCGCCGCCGTCAGCACATTATCCAGCTGACCATACAAACGGCCCTGTGCTATCCGTAATCTATCCTGGAACGCAACCGGCGTCCCGGCCACCAGATGCGACATACCATCCAGCTCAAAAATCAGGTTATTACGATAAGGGCAAATATAGGCATTACGAATAGTGCCCTGCCCCCGATACGCTCCCGACCATGGGTCATAAGCGAACACGCCTTCGTTCACAAAGCGGTCAACTATCTGCAACATCAGTTCTTCCGATACCGAATTGCCCAACAGGTCCGAACGCCCGCCACAGACAAAAGCCGCGTACTGGAACTCATTCGGGCCAGTGCATATCAGGCCGTGACGATCAATATGAGCCGAGAACATCAGCGAGTCCGGTTTATTGCCCTGGGCGACCAACAAGCCCTCATACCAGGTCACACGAGCGCCGCGGTCCTCCAGCTCCCGTTGTAACACCCGGAAAAACGAGTGCTCAGCCCCCACGACCGACGGGCTGCGAATCAGGCTTTTGATAATATCCAGCAGGGGCGCTGGCAGAGATACTGACGCTGAGGACGCTGCGACAGACGACAGGCCGGTCAGGGAAGCAGGTGAGATCATGGGATATCCTGGCAAAAACAATCAATCAATCAGAAAGCATCATCAACAATGCCGTCCAGAATCGAACGGCATCCCGGACTAATCCGCAAAATCGATATCAAAACCGAGCAGTTCTTCCAGCATCTTGTGCTCCAGAATCGCCTCAGCCCGACGCTTTTTACGTTCGTAATCTTCACTACGATGACGCAAGCGCCGCGGAGGCATATCCTCATCATTATCGCGATCAATATCAGATTCATGGGTAGACGGGCGCATGGGGACCTCCTTGGGTTAATAACGCGAGACACCGTATCAATTGCGTGGTTTATCCAGAGATGCGAACAATGAAAAGCGAATTTTTGCCATCTTCTCGAGAAGAATAATTTGCTGGTGTTTGCCTGGGCACAAGGCCACTATCGGTGCCCCGACCTATTCCTCCTCCGCAGCAACCACTGAGTCCCCTCCTCCATTTTGAATACCCCTTTGTTCCAATATATTGAAGAGCAACTGTTGAGCAATGGCCTGGCGGTCTGCCAACCCTTTGACTTGCAACTGCCACTCACACCGCTGGCCGAACTGTCACAGCAACTGCGCACCCGGGTAATGAACCTGGACGAACAAAAGCTGCAATTGGCCGGCACCGGGCGCGAACAGGCCCACCAGCTGAATCGCCAGATTCGCCGTGACCGGATTCGTTGGCTGACCCAGGAAAACCCGGCAGAAAAAGCCTGGCTCGACTTTATGGCGCAGCTGCAGCAACACCTCAACCGTACCTTGCTGTTAGGGCTGTTCAGTTATGAATGCCATTTTTCCCATTACCGCCCCGGGGATTTTTATCAGAAGCACAAGGACGCCTTTATTGGCCAGTCCAACCGGGTGCTCAGTACCGTGTTGTATCTCAATCCGGACTGGCAGGCAGACGAAGGTGGGGAATTACTGATTTATGGCGATGAGGAAAATGACACCGTGCGCTCTCGGCTGTTGCCGCAGTTTGGCACTCTGGTGACCTTTTTAAGCGAAGAATTTCCGCACGAAGTACTGGCAGCCAACCGGCACCGTTACAGTATTGCCGGTTGGTTTCGTTTAAACAGCAGTGTCAGTCACCGGGTCGACCCGCCGCGCTAAGCGCAATGGCCAGCCAACGCCGGAACAACACTCGATACAGCACTCGATACAACACTCAAGACAGCACAGAAAACGGCACCGGGGAGATACCCGGGCCAGTCACCATCAGTCCAGTGCAACCACAATCCGGCCTCGCACTTTACCCGCCAGCAAATCGGAGGCTGTCTCGATCACCTGTTCCAGGCCAATTTCCCGTGTAATACCCGCCAGCATCTCAGCATCCACCAGCTCCGCCAGTTGCTTCCAGGCCGCCAAACGATCGGCTTTTGGCCGCATCACACTGTCGACACCAGCCAGAGTGATCCCCCGCAAAATAAAGGGCATCACCGTCGCAGGCAGGTCTGCACCCTGAGCCAGGCCACACGCCGCCACGGTACCGCCATAACGAGTGCCGGCCAGTACATTCGCCAGAGTATGACTGCCTACCGAATCCACCGCCCCGGCCCATTGTTCTTTCTGCAACGGTTTGCCCGGCTCTGAGAGCAACTGCCGCTCAATAATATCGGCAGCGCCCAACTGTTTCAGATAATCCGCTTCCTCTGGACGGCCGGTCGAAGCAATCACCCGATACCCCAGACGCGACAACAAACCAATGGCAAAACTGCCTACACCGCCATTGGCACCGGTAACCAGAATATCCCCTTGATCCGGTGTCACGCCGTTACGTTGCAAAGCCTGCACACACAACATGGCGGTGTAACCCGCAGTACCAATCGACATTGCCTGCTGACCCGACAAGCCCTCTGGCAGAGGAATCAGCCAGTCGCTGTTCAGTCGTGCTCGCTGCGCCAGACCACCACTGTGCACTTCCCCGACCCCAAAGCCGTTTAACAGCACCGTATCACCAACAGCAAAAGCCTCGCTGCTGCAGGATTCCACCGTGCCGACCAGGTCGATACCGGGAGTCAAAGGAAAACGGCGCACGACCGGAGCCTTGCCCGTAAGCGCCAGGCCATCTTTGTAGTTAAGCGTGGAATAATGCACTTTGACCGTTACATCCCCTTCGGGTAATGCACTGTCGTCCAGCTGTGTCAGCTCGGCACGATAGCCTTGGTCGTCCTTATTGATCTGGATTGCCTTGAACATCAGAGTCTCCGTCCGGCGCTGCCGGTGTGTTTGGTTAATTTAGACCGATCGTCTTTTAATAGTGATAAAAAATACCAGCGCTTGCCCAGCAACTCCCTGCGCAAGGATGGTTGATATCGCCCTCGCCAACCGGCAAGCGACGATCGTTATCGTGGTGGTTTGCCTCAGGCATCCACCGCTGGCCTGCGAATCGACCACAGAAACCAGTCTCGAAAAAAACGCAGCGGCCGGGTGCTGCCTTCCAGCCGGGCACGCATTACCGCACCTTCCCAACCAACCCAGAAAACATGGGCCAGCATCACACAATCCGCGTCGGCCGCAATCAGCTGGGCTTGCTGCGCCCGTTGCAGACATTGCTGTAACTGCTGCTCCCAACCCGCCAGAATATTCTGCAGCGGTTGGCGCAGACTGTCGGGCAGCTGACCTACTTCCTGCCCCAAGTTGCCAACCAGACAGCCATTACGATACTGATGCCGCTCCATCCAGCTCATGGCACCATCGGTAAAGTCTTCCAGTTGCTGTAATGGCGTCAGGGCATCGTTGTTAAAACTGCGTGCCAGCACCCGGTCAAAATACTGCCCGTAACTCTCAACTACCGCCGCCACATAGGCTTCTTTACTGGCAAAAAAATGGTAGAAAGAACCTTTTGGCACTCCGACCCGTTTTAATACCTGATCGATACCGGTGGCCGTAAAGCCCTGCTCGGTCAGTACGTCTACGCCGCTGCGCACCAATAAGGCGCGGGTCTCGCTGACGCTGCGGCCATCTTTGGGTGGTCGACCACGACGGCGAGAAGCTGGAGCGGGTGAGGAATCGGGTGTCTTGATAATGTTCATGCCCAATATTAGACCGATCGTCTTATTAATGGCAAGACCCCAGCTGAAATAAACATCCAGACCTCAAACTCCAGCTTCCCAAACTCCAGCTTCCCAAACTCCAGCTTCCCGGACCCAAGACCCCGGAATGTCAGGGCCTCTGTAACTCAATCAGCTCAAACGTCAGACTGCCACCCTGAAACATCTCAAGGTCCATTGGTTCTTCACGCTGCAGACGTATCAGGCCAACACCGGGGGCATACCATTCAGACTGCACCACCTCAACCTCCTGATAACCCAGCCGCGGGTCAGCGTACAACCCAATCCGGCCACGCCCCTCAATCCGGATACAATGCTGGAACTCCCCTGCCGGAGTGCTCAGTACCAGGCCGGTTTCGGCCACTTCGTAAGTCATAACAAATTCATTATTGCCTTGATTCCAGGCCACATGGCTTTGGGTACTGTGCAGCACATACGGTCGGGTGGTCTGATTCCAGCTGATGCCCTGCTCCAGTTCATCCGGAGGTGGCATCACCAGCACCGGCTCGGCATCAAGACGAGGTTTTTTTTCAACCAGGGTACGCTTGCCCACACGATAGGTTCCGCTGAGATCCCGCAACAGATAATAATCCGTACCGTCACTGGTATGACGAACCACCATCTGTGGAGTAGCCATCACCTCTGCCAGCTCAACCGGGGTATCGATACGCCGGGTTGTCACCTCAAAGCGATGGACACTGCGTTGCTGCTGGCGCGCTTCGGTCACTTGATAGTGCCAGTGCCAGCCGGGCTGCAACGGGAAATAGTCATCACTGGCCGGAGCCTGGCCGCACCCCGCCAGCAGCGCAGTTATCAACCCGGGCAACAAGACCGGCAATCGCCCGGACCCAACATCAGGAGCCGATCCATAAAAACACAGATACCGAAACAACCGCAGGCTACGCATTGTGACTCCTATTTTTCCGGTAGTGACGGGTCAGGTACAGCCACAAACTCAAGATCCAGAGGATGCTCTCCCAGCTGCTGGCGGAAGCGTTTGACCTCGGGCAAGTCGTCACCACCCGCTTTTATCCCCAACTGCAGATTCCCCGCCTTGGCCCGACGCATGGCACTTTCAACCCGGGCGTGCAGCTCCTGGTCATACGGCAGCTGATAAGCCCGTGGTTCGGGCGCCAGCTGATCCTTGTACAAATCAGTCAACCAGAGGTAAATCGCTCCCTCAGTACCATCGCTGTCATCCGGTTCTTCAATAACGGCAAAATGCAGTAAAAACTTGTCTGGCACCTCAACACTCGCGGGCCAGCCCTGGCTGTCTTTCCAGCCCAGGTAACTGCCCCAGTACAAGCCAGAGGCCAGTACCAGCAACATCAGTTTGGCTATCACCGACCAGTGACTGCTGATCAACGCCAGCACCAGCAAGGCCACCATCGCGGTATAGGCCAAAACCAAAAGCAACAGGGTTTCCGTCATTTATCCTCTCCCCGAACCAGGCTTTTTTGCAGCTGGTTGATATTGGTGACTTTGCCTTCCGGCGTAATCGTGAAACGAAAGGCGGTCACTTCATCACCTTCCTTGCTCAGCACTTCGGTGTGGTAAAACAGCACGTTCATTTTTGGATTCACTTCGGCCAGATACACGGTCGCAGGCACTTCGATACTGTCTGACGAGTGCAGCGGGTCCACTCCCTGCTGGGTTTTGAAATAATGCAGGTTGACGATGTACTCTCCCGCCGGACGCCCCCGGATGGTCAGCACTTCCTGATTGAGCGGATTACGAACCTCTACGCCATTCACCACCTGAACATCGTTAATCATGCCGCGATCATCCCGGTCCAGGTGCATCAATCCAGCCTGGGGTTGTTTGTAGCTCACCTGCTTCCCATCCGGGCCAGAGACCCAGATATCGACATCGTTGGGATTGCCATCCGGCCAGCTGACCGTAATCAGGAACTCCGCCTTGGGATCAACAATGCCGGTCCTGGCCGGTGGGTTCAGCAAGATCAATGCAACCAGAAACAGAAAGGTAAAGGTCAGCAGCGCGTTAAACAGCAAGTCGGTAAAGGGGTCGATGTCCGCATGTGTGTTATGACGAAACAACGCCATCAGCTCGCACTCATACGGTCGTTGGATAACACGGTCTGGCCCAGCGTCACGGCATCGGCCACCAGACGGTCGGCAGAGCGATCCAGCAGCAGGTATTGCAGCCCCAATAAAATGCTGCAAACCAGCCCGACCAGTGTGGTATTCATCGCCACACCCATACCGGCGGTCATTTGCTGCATCAGGACTTTCAGGTCAGACGTATCCAGATTCTCCAACCCTGACACCGACCCCAACATCAGCATAAAGCCGACCACGGTTCCCAGCAGCCCCAGCTTGACCAGGACACCGGTCATAAACCAGCCGACCTGATGACTGCCACGGACACGCTCCGCCAGGATTTCTGCGGCAAGGGCATTGTCTTGCTGAAGCGGGCCAAGCCCTTGTAAATACTGACCGCCCAAGGATGGCTCGGATGCCAACGCCAGCGAAGGAGCTGCTTGCCAGGCACGCTGCAGACGCGTCAATGCCAGGGCTTCTGCAGTCAGAATCCAGCTACGATAGCCGCAATGACCACAGCCAACCACAAACATCAGTAAAATCACGCTGCTGATACGGGTGACATCTTCGGCCAGCAAGGTATTCAGCACCCCGAGATCCAGTAACAGCCAGGTGACAAATATCATCAGCCCCAGCAACAGGAGCCAGTGCAACAGCATTTGGTAAGAGGCCGGATTAGGGCTGGAAGAAGACATACCGCCACCTGCGATGGATGTGTTGTATTCGGTGACTTCTTATCTTGCGTGAAGCAGCGCCGCAGGTCAGCGCTACTATAGAACCGGGTGAAGGGCCGGATGGCCCGAATGGCAGTAGTCGATGGTCGTACTATTCTGGCAACAGCAGAGCGAGGATGCGGCGTTTCTCTTCCAGCGTCAGCATCAAGTGCTGGTCATGGTAATCGGCCAAACGGCGGATGGAATAGTTGAACTTGCGGGCAAATTTTCGGCTTCGGGGGCAAAAATAACGCGTGACGCCGGTATCGATCCAGATCACATGCTGTTTCAGCGGATGAGCAAAAACGTTGTTCAGATGACAATCCGAGAACACCACGCCAGCATCCCGCATGGTGCGCAGATCATCCAGAATCAGATCCAGCCAATGGATACGCTCTTCCGGGGTCAGTCCGCCGGACAAGAACATCTCAAAGACTTCCTGCGCCCCGACAGACGCCAGATCTTCCATAATGTAATAACCGAGATAGCGGTAGCGGCTGCCAGGTAACAGCCCGATCCCGACTTCATGAATGGCGGCGACGTGCACCCCAAGCCGGGTCAATAAACGATTCCCCTGCACCTCTTTGAACAGGCGGCTGTGCGCCCAAAGGGTCTTGACGTACTCATGCCAGCTACGGGCCTTGATCAGCTTGAGCACCGACAAGCCATTATCCGTCATGGCCACGGTGGACGGGGTATGATCGATAATCACTTGATCTGCGGTTCTGATGCCATTTTCGGGCAATCGACGTGATGACCGGAAACAGACAAATGCCTGAGAGACATCCAGCCAGGGCAGTTTTACATAAGTGATCATCATAAGCTTAATTCCATCGGCCGGTTCCGGCAGCCAGTAACGTATAAACGTTATTAAACCAACCCGGAAAGCCATGGAATTAGTCCTGCTTATAACAACAGTTTGTTAATTATTTATGACAATAATGGTTTTTAACTTAAAAGAAAAAGACAAGGAACCAGAAGCAACCAAAGTGCCTTTTTTGTGAGAAAAACGCCTCAATTACACGATTGACAACCCATAATCAGCAGCAACAACCCAAAGGTGGGTTGCGCCCAATCGACTGGATATGATTATTCCATTAATGGAATACAGTTATCCATTCAACCCTGTCAACCGATCGGCACCCGGTTTGGATCAGCAGCAGAGTCAGCCCTGCTGCATCAACCGTCGTCGGGTCACACCTCTATCGCCACCGCCACCGACTTGAAGGCCGGGGTATGACTTCTGGGGTCACGCTCAATCCCTGTCAGCACATTGGCTTCCGGGTAATAGGCCATTACCGCCCCCCGGCTCAGTCCATACGGGTAAACCTCAACCGCTTCCATACAGCCATTAGGGGAACGTAACGTCACCTTCTGCTGCGGTTTGATGCCCTTTTCCAGCATATCCTGTGGCGACATCAATACCGACCAGCGGTTAGGCGTACCACGATAGCTGTCCGCTTCTTCATAGATAATGGAGTTAAATTGCCCCTCGCTGCGCACACTCATCAGAGCAAACGGAAACTCAGCCGCCCTTGCCAGATCCGGCAATGAATGGGTCTGGAAGTGAGCCTTGCCGCTGCTGGTCGCAAACTCCGGCGTTTTGATCAGCCGGTTGGGAATATGGAACTCCCGCTGACTGTCACTGATATCCGCCAGACCAGCCATACCCGGAATCACCCGCGCAATACATTCCCGCACCCCTTGATGAGACTCGATCGAGGTCAGATTAAGGCCCGGTTGACGCACACCGCGCTTGAGCATTTCCAGCAAAATGCTGCTTTCGGACTTAACGTTATCCAACCGGATAATGCCGCCATCACTCAAGCGCACAAAGTTAAACATCGACTCTTGTGTGGTGGGTTCAAATTCTTCATCCCGGGCCGCGACAGGCAATACAAAGGCTTCGCTGTTTTCCATCCCGGAGACATGCCCCCGGTTTAACGTGGTGGTCAGGAATACCTTGGTCTTGACCCGGTCGAGTGCCTCTCTGGCCCAGCGTGTATCTGGCGTCGCATCCAGCAGATTGCCACCCAGCATAACCGCCAGATCCATCTCTCCGGCATGGGCTTGCTCCAGGCTGGCCAGCGTATCCAGACCCGGCTCGGTTGGCAGCCGCACGTTCAACTCTTCCTCCAGTGCCTGAAACACCTGTTCGGGCAACACCGGTTTTACCCCGATGGTGCCGATCCCCTGGACATTGCTGTGGCCCCTGAGCGGCAACAGTCCGGCCCCCGGCTTGCCAACCATACCCCGGCACAAGGCCAGATTGGCGATGGCTTCCACCGTATCGGCACCATGGGTGTGGTGCGTTACCCCCATGCCCCAGGCAAAAATTGCTTTTTCCGAACGCCCGTACAAAGCCGCAATCCGGTCGATATCAGCCTGGGGAACACCAGTTGTCTCTTCAATTTCAGCCCAGCCCAAAGCCGCGACCAGCGTCAGAAAGGCGTCACTGCCTTCGGTATGCGCCTGAATAAAGGCATCGTCCATCAGCCCCTGTTGCAGCAGGGATTTGGCAATGCCGTACAACAACCAGATATCCGACCCCACTTTGGGCTGCAAATACTCGGAGGCAATTTCACTGCCGCCTTTCAGCATGGAACGGGGGCTCTTGGGTACAGCAAACTTCACCAGCCCGGATTCCTTGGCCGGATTCATCACCACCACATGACCGCCACGTTCACGCAGGGCCATCAGCTTATGCATCAAACGCGGGTGATTGGATGCCGGATTGGCTCCCACCAGCACCACCAGATCACACTCCACCAGATCCTCCAGCTCCACGGTGGCAGTGTACGAACCCACCGTGGATTGCAGACCAACACCGGTCGCCTGATGGCAGTAATACGAACAGTTGGAAACATTATTGGTACCCGATAATCGTGCCAGCAACTGCAACACAAAACCGGCCTCGTTGGACGAACGCCCGGAGGAATAGAAAAAACTGCGCTCCGCAGGGGTTGCCTGCATACGCTCGGCAATACGCTCAAATGCCGACTCCCAGCTCAGCACCTGATACTGGTCACTGTCGGCGGGTTTGAACAACGGCGTATTCAAACGGCCAAGATGTTCCAGCTCATAACGGCTCAGTTGCTGGAAATCCTCCAGCGTATGCTGAAAAACAGCCTCTGGTATTGGCGGCTGGATATCCGTTGACTGGGCCTGAATACTCTTGTTGCAGACCGACGGAAATTCATCCATTTCGTTGGTCATGCCGCCATGCTGCCCTCCCATCCCCAGACCACAAGCCTTGCAGGCATTGTGGCTTTTGAGTGCCTTGGCAGAATTGAGCAAGCCAATACGACCCACGGTCTGCAAGGTATACAAAACTTTTTTGGGGCCGCCACCCACAATGGAAGGGGCGCTCGCCGTACGGGCGGTAGATAAGACAGAATCGGATTTACTCATGGACAGCTCCGTGCAACCGCCCGTGTCCGATCAGATGACAGTGACGGTACAATGTGAGATCAATGAGTCAGTAAAGCGCCTGCGCCGTCAGAATCCAAGCCATATCCCCAGCCGTAAAAGTCTTTTGCAATCAGGCAATATCAAGCCAGCAATATCAGGCCAGCCACGACAACAGGTTATGACTCTTTGCCACCCCGATCAGATAGCCATACATTGCCAGGGTCAGCACAGCCGCCGGAATATTGCGCTGGCGAATCGCCACCACACCGGCACCAATCAGCACCACCAGCCCGATCACCTTGCCCGTCAACCAGCCATCCACAATCGGGTATTGGCCAATCAGCACACACAGCCAGATAGCAAACACCAGCAAGATGGTATCGATCACATGCGGCAGGATTTTAACCAGTTTGTTTTTCATCACCCCGGACTGGGCATACGCCAGACCGAAACGAACCAGAAACAACAAGGCCGACAAATAAGCCAGACCGGCGTGAGCGTGTTTTATTGCAGAGTAATCCATAAGGTCCTCAAAAAATGACAGGGTTAAACATTCAGCCAAAAAGTGACCGGGCCATCGTTGGTCAACGCCACTTGCATATCAGCACCAAACCGGCCGCTGGCAGTATGAACACACTGCCCCGCCTCTGCGACAAAATAATCGTACAGGGATTCCGCCAATGCCGGAGGCGCGGCGGTTGAAAAGCCCGGGCGCAAGCCGCGTCCGGTATCCGCTGCCAGAGTAAACTGCGACACCACCAGCAATTGCCCCTCTGCTGCCAACAGGCTGCGATTCATGCGCCCCTGATCATCACTGAACACCCGATAATTCAGCACCTTGTGCAACAACTTGTCTGCTGTCGCCGTGGTATCGTCTGGCTGCACTCCCAGCAGCAATAACAACCCTGCACCGATCTCGCCAACCACTTCACCATCCACCGCCACACTGGCGTGAGCAACCCGCTGAATCAATCCGATCATCTGTCTTCCTGTTTAACCAGTTCACAATTTCAACGCCTGCAGCATAACGATGAATTCCAGCGCTGCACATCATTCACCCTTGCCGCAAAAACTCGGGTAAGCTGTCACCAAACCTACACAATGACAGAGTACAGACTCCCTCATGCGCCCGATATTCCTTCGACGTTCTGTGATGACCCGGCTGTTATGCCTGTTCTGTCTGACCACCAGCCATGCCTTTGCCGCCACCCAGGTGCATGTATCCCGGGATGCGGAAGGCAACCTGGTGTTCAGTGACCGCGTCAGTGAAGGCTCAGAACCCCACGAAGTGGAAGAGTTGCCCACCGTCCCCGCCTTTGTTGCGCCGTCGGTCACCTCCACCAGCCAGACCCAAACCACTGCCCAAGCCGGACAGTTTTACACTCACCTGAAAATTCTCAGCCCTGGTAATCAGGACAATATCCCCACCGGACTCGCCGCCAGCCTGAACATCGTGATCGACGCCCTGCCAGCATTACGGGCCTCAGATACCTTTGTGGTGCTGGTCGATGGCAAACCGGTGACATCCGGACGCGACAACAGCTTGCCGATCAACCAGCTGGTGCGCGGCCAGCACACACTGGAAGCCGTTATCAATAACGCCAGTGGTCAGGAAATTTTGCGCAGTCAGGCCGTGACGGTGTATATCCAGCGCCACTCGATCCAGAATCCGCAGTTACAGCAACGTCATTAACACCCCAGCACCGGCCCATTACCTACAGCCCCCAAATACCGTCACACAGGGCGACGGATCCAGCAGCAGCGGAATACATTCAGAACGGGATGATTTATCGGCTCTGACGCACGGTTTCAGAGGGTAATTCCCCAAGGTAATCACGGTACTGCCGGGCAAAACGCCCCATATTAACG
Source organism: Oceanobacter sp. 3_MG-2023 (assembly GCF_030688925.1). Classification (NCBI taxonomy): domain Bacteria; kingdom Pseudomonadati; phylum Pseudomonadota; class Gammaproteobacteria; order Oceanospirillales; family Oceanospirillaceae; genus Oceanobacter; species Oceanobacter sp. 3_MG-2023. Next base: position 66,409 of record NZ_JAUYVX010000013.1, on the reverse strand, counting down.
AAGCCGTACGCCATCGCCACCTGGGTGATGTTTTTCGACAATATAATAAGGCTGCATTTAAGCCATATTGTTATCCTGAGGCTTATACTGTGGCGGAGTCTCAAACACGGCAATCGTTACACGAGAAACACAGACCAGCCTTTCACTTGCATTTCGAATATGCCTTTCACAAGTATCTGTCTTTTGCCCAATATGCAACGGTTTCGCGACACCGTAGACCCATCCTGAATCGACGGCACGAACTGCCGGGGGCATCTATTTAATCCGGTGCTCACTCTGGGCTACCGGATGGTTTCGAATCACGAAGCCGACTTGCAGGCCTGACGGGTCAAGTCAAAAGTCGGCGACACCGAGTCGAGATCATCCGGCAGCCCCCGAAGGGCGCGGGTTGCCGCCGTCCAGTGCGGTGTTGACGAATTTGAAAAGGACTCGTCATTTCGCTGCATTCGTCGCCTTGCCCTGAACAATGGCAACACTCGCGCAGAGCCGTGCAGGATTAAATGGATGTCCCCTGCCGTATAACCTGTGTGCTCAACGTGTGTGATGCTGCAATAGCAGACGGGCGTCCACTCCTTTGAACTTTTTTCTGGCACGTTCAATCGCTTGTGACAGCATGCGATCGGTGGCCACTGGCCCGAGTTGCTCACACATGGCGACATAAACCAGATTCAATAGTGTTTTTAGTTCACCAAAATCGGGCGATAGCAAATTAGTGGACGACTTGCCTAAGGCCAGCATGGAAAACGCATACACCAGATCTGGTGTCACCCCGCGGTGTTGCGCCTGTTCTTCAGTTTGCATCCGTACCTGCTGCACTTGCGCGGCTGGCACCTGGAGCATTAATTCTTGTACCACCACGCTGAAACAGGGCATCCATTCATGCGTATTGAGCGTAACCGGGTTGTCCAGTATGCCATTACGTTGCCGATAGGCTTCCATTTGCGAGATCGGGTCAGCCTTCAGACCAGATGTTCCTTTCATCAGCAAGCCAATCAGATCACGGTAAAGCTGTGATCGATTGGAGGCGATGGCATGCAAATCCCGACAGTCGTTAAAGAAGCCGTTCAACTCATACTGGGATTTCTGGGCGTAGCCCTCTTCCCAGCGCCACATCACATCCCAGAGTTCGTCGCCATCCAGTACTTCACTCAGTACGGTATACACCACACGACGTTTGGTATCGATATTCATCCATACGCTCCATACTTACTGACGAAAGTACGTCATGTCTTTGTGGAACTCGGGATAGGCCACCTCATAGTGTTCAGACACATCAAGGCCCTGCTGCTCTTCAGCGGTGGTAACCCGTAATCCCATCGTCATCCGGATCAGTCCAAACGTCAGCAGTGACAGCGGGAAAGCCCATACGAACGCAGCCACAATGCCAATCAACTGCACCATCACCTGATGAGTGTTAAACAGATCCCCGGTCACAAACATACCGGCGGCCAACGTCCCCCAGACGCCAGCAAAACCATGCACAGGTACCGCACCCACAACGTCATCCAGTTTCATCCGTTCCATTATCAATGATCCGGCGACGGCGATCATACCCGCAATCAACCCTGTCAGAATGGCCCACTGAGGTTCCATGCTGGCACATCCAGCGGTAATGCCCACCAACCCGGCAATACTGCCATTGACGGTTGCCGTCAGCAAAATGGGAACCCGGAATACGCGGCTGAACAGCAAGGCACCGAGCGCACCGGCACCGGCGGCAAGCTGGGTATTCAGCGCGATCAAACCGATATCCGCCGTCGCAGCCAGAGTGCTGCCGCCATTAAAGCCAAACCAGCCGAGCCAGAGAATAAAACCGCCCAGAGCTACCAGCGACAGGTTATGCCCCGGAATATTGCGGACTTCGCCAGTCTCGCGGGAGAAACGACCGGTACGGGGTCCTAACACAATAATGCCCGCCAGAGCGCACCAGGCACCGACTGAATGCACGACGGTCGAACCGGCAAAATCAATAAAGCCCATATTGGCCAACCAGCCAGCGCCACCGTACAGGCCACCCCAGACCCAGCTGCCAAACACGGGGTAAATAAAGGCCGCAATCACAGCCGACGCCACCAGATAAGCATCGTAGCGGGTACGTTCAGCCATCGAGCCACTACAAATCGTGACGGCGGTTGCGGCAAACATGGTCTGGAACAGCAAAACGGTGTAATCCCAGGGTTCCACATCCGACATCATGAAATGGCTGGAGCCAAAATATCCGGTGACGTTATTGCCAAACATCAGACCATACCCGACCAGCCAGAACATCAGGGTTCCCAGACACACATCCATGTAGTTTTTCATCATCACATTGACGGAGTTTTTTGCCCGCGACATGCCGGCTTCGAGTAAGGCGAAGCCTGCTTGCATAAAAAATACCAATGCAGCGGCAGTCACGACCCAAATGGTATCGGCTGCCAGAGTAGAAACGACGGATTCCTCCGCTTGGGCTGGCAACCCGATCAGGCAACCGGTGAATACTACGGCCAATCTGCGCATATCTTATCCTCGTTGTTATATAACGATAAAAAGCAACCTTGTGACAGCCATGGCTATCTCCCCAGACACAGCCATGACCAAGCTCACAAAGTGCTGTGTGACAGATCACCGGATTAATGGGCAATCCATATGCCATCTTGCCCGCGCACCGACAGAGTGCATCTGTTACATGCCAAAGTGGACGGTGGTACTTGTATTCCATAAAAATGGTTTCAGTCATCATTAAATACGCCGCTAATGTGCTTATAAGGTGCACCATCGACTATTGATAAGAAAATCAGTGACAGATTTGGAAAAGCGGAAATCAGACTGGTGCAACCGGTACCAACCGTACCCGGCATCACCACAGAAGCGTGCACCGGGACAGCACACGGGCTGCAAATCGACGTCAAAAATTAACCGCCACAATTGATCTGTCTCAATCGTAGCAGCCAATTAAAATGCCAATTCTGGACAATCAGCATGCCAGGGCACCCACACTTGGCCCGTTGCGTATAAAAACAGCAGTGTTCTTTTCCTGGTCACCCACTGTTGGGGTCTAACGTAAAAAATTCATCGGACAACATGATATAGGGACTACCCAACTATCCATCTCCAATACGTATTAAATTACTCGCCAAACCTATATTCCTATCTTGTGATATACACCACACCATATTAGGAATACCTACTGTTTAAAAATCGGAGTTCGTCGAACCATATATTCCCTAACTTCCGACATTACCTGCACCAAACCTCCCTAAAAAAGGCGATAATCCGAGGGGATTTTAATATCATATTATTCCAATCACCGAAGAAATATTAAATATCCATAACATCATTATTCTGAAGAATAGAAATCGATTCGTTAATAGCCGAATTATTAATAACCCTACCTGAAAATAGCCATCAAAATAATTAGCCCCGCTCATTCAATATGCTATTTTCCAATCGTCAAACTCTGTTCTTCCAAGACCTGATGGTATCGGATTCGGATTTATAGGAAAGGTTGAATAATAATCAAAATGCATGGCTCCAGTCGCTTCAGCGATAGCACCGCCCGGCCTTTGAATTAGATGATGTAGATTAATGGACTCACCATCTGGACCAATCAAATCATCTCTTTGAAAGACTCGATTGCCTTGGCTTTTGCTTCAGCCCCAGATCTTTACCACCAGTTCTAGTTGCACTCGCAATTATGTCGTCCCACGCTTTACCTTGCCCTCTGAGATAATCAAAGAAAGGACCAGGTTTGTATCCGGGTTGCCCTCTGCTCTACTGCCCTGCGACCACCTGACTGGCGTAAAAACGCCGTCACGCCGGGCTTGCCCCGAGGTGACGGCGTTTCCTGTTTCTGAACTGCCGGTTACTGATTTACTGGAGTACCCGGCCAGCCCTTGTTTAATCCTTGGCGGTTTTGCAGGCGACGATCTGCACCACGGCGCTGTCGCCCCGATGGTATTTGCCTTCAACCATATGGCGTTCCACTTCTGCCGCGACCGCAAAATCCAGCCCCTGAAGTTCCGCCTCCAGCGCCTCCAGCGACATAAACATATCTTTTTGTGACGGTGGTGGCCCGCCTGCGCCTTCCATCTCCAGATGCCGTTCGGTATAGGCTTCCAGAATAAACACGCCCCCGGGTTTCAGGGCCGGTTGCACATTGCCGTGCAGCTGTTTACGTAATGCCGATGGCACATGGGCTGCAATCGAGACAATGCCATCCCACGCCTCGGTGCCGAGGTCGTAATCCGCCAGATTGGCGACGACCGTCGAGATAACCACGCCGTTATCCGCGGCCAGTTGCTGTGCCTTGTTGAGGCCAACCGACGACTGGTCGACCGCGGTAACAACATAACCCTGTTTGGCCAAAAAAACGGCATTCCGTCCTTCGCCTTCTGCCAGGCACAAGACCTTGCCGCCCGCCGGTATTTGGCCGTACTGGGCTTGCAAAAAATCATTGGCTACCGTGCCGTAGGCAAAACCTTCTTCGTTATAACGTTGATCCCACATGGGTGATGCTCCTGTTGTCGTCTGCATTCTGTGCCGGTCAAACCGGGTATTCAGCGGTTGGATAACTATTGAATACTGCCGGTTTGAACCTTGGCTTCAGTATACCCATGCAGGCCACTCACTGCTGTTAAACCGTGCTGAAGTGCTTGACTATCAGTCGTTAGCTTACTGCCATCACCGCTGTGGCGGCCGACCCGGCACTCCCAAGGCGTTGATCAGTTCATCGGTTGTAACCCCCAGCGCAATTGCCGCCGCCGCAAAATCCGGTGGCCCCTGATTCGGTTTCCCCAATGCCTTGATCAACGCGGTTTCGCTGATATTCAGCGTCGCCGCTGCTGCTGCAACATCCGGTCGCGGGCCAGGGCCGCCGCCTTCTGGGCGATGACCGATGCTGCCAGTGTCGCCATCGGCAAATGAGACCACCCGATTGGCTTTGACCGTGGCAGGATCACCTGCCGGCGTGTTGCTCACGTCGCCACCCCGCACCAGACGCACATAGTTGTAATACCGTTCACCATCCGGGCCATCGGCTCCCCCTTCGGCCTTGGTATCAAAACGGACAGCACCGGCACCGTGCATATCATGGCCCTCATGATCCACCGCGTAACCAAAGGCAACGTACCAGGCAAACCAGTAACCGTGGGCATCGTGGGGGTCGATATAAGGGTTGGTGGTGCTGCTCCAGAAGAAGGGATAATCGACGTTGTCCGCTTCATTGGTAATGGTAGAGATATTAAATACGCTGCGATCTATGGCCGGGAAAACCCCGGAATAATCCACCAGACTTTGCAGCTCTTTGATATTCGGCAAGCGCCAGTCATCGTAACCGGCGTCGGTGGCGTTTTCGGCGTAGGCCAATGCTTCTTGCCAGTTCAGGCTTTTGCCGCTGTCGTTTTTACTCCACATCAAACCGGTGGCGTGATCGCTGATGGTGTTATCGCCGTTATCCTGAAAATCGTTGCTGCCGTATGGACTGCCACTCACACAACGTACAAACCGCCGACCATTCAGCGCCTTGATATGGCCAGTCCAGTCATTCACAACAAAGGCAACGTCACGCTGGGCCAGCTCGGTATCAACCTGATAATAATTGCTCGACCAGGAGTGCTGTTGCGCACCTTCCTTGCCATTCCCGACCAGATAAAAGTAGTCGGTATCCATCCAGGGCCAACCGGCAGAAAAGTCCCGGATAGACCAGAGTTCCTTGATATTCGGCAAACGCCAGTCGTCGATACCGCCAAGCTCCAGCGCCGCGCAATAACCGGCGGCATCGGGCCAGGCCATGGATGCTGCAGATAATGACTGCGCCCACACCAGCCCTGTTACCTGATCGGTGACGGTGCTGTTGCCATTGTCCTGATAGCTGGGCACATTGCCGGTGTATTGGGCATCCTGACCATAAAAAGCCGCCCCGGGCGCTGGGCATTCGATCTCGACACTGTTGTTGTAACAGGTGCCCTGGGCGGTATCGACAATGGCAAAAGCCCGACTCTGGGAATTGGCGGCAGCCTCCGAGCGCCCGCTGGTACCCTCGTGTTTGGTGGCACAGCCAGCCAATGATCCCGCCAGACTCAGCAGTACCGCACTGGTGATGATGTAATGTTGCGATATTTCCATAATTAGCTCTGCCATGTCCTGTAAATTCAGAAAACCGACCGTATGATATAAAACCGATCCGCAGAAATATCGAAGTCTATGTAAAGTAACGTCGATTAACGCTGATTTTAATCAGGGTTTTGCCATTATTATTTTCAACCTTAGAAGCGGCAATACAGCAGGGCAATACATCAGGATAATAAATCAGGGCATTCCAAGGTGAAAAGCAGTAGAAATCAGGTAAATAAATGCATACGAAAAATTCACTATTCCTATGAGGAGAATAGAAAACACTTAAAATTTATACCTATCTCCAGAGGATCAACCTAACAACTTTCATTGCCAAAATTACTAAATATAATAATGCCTAATGGAGGTTTCGAAGCCTCTTTTAATATCTCTAAAAAGCTTATATTTCCCACACCCATTTATATAACTTCTATATGGCTACCTGGAGAGCTTTAATTGCTGCATTAAGCGCGGTATTTAAAATATTAATCGCAGCATTGATAGCCTGTTGAGCAGTAGCCCGTACTTGGATTTTCAAAGCAAGTGAGGCGTTTTTCAGTACATCCCTAGTTCTTCACGAACTACCAAATTTGACGCAATTTCAGCTGCGGTAGCAGCCCTTACAACAGAACCAGACCATTCCCTACGTGAGTACAGTCCGGAAAGCTTTTTCCAATTCGATTGTATTTTTTCAATACCCGTTCGATCTTCGTATTTTTTACTCGTATATGACATTGGAGCTCCATATCACATAACAGCTTATTCATACGCATGCGCGTTTTTCTGGTGGCACGATTTATTGCGAGAAGAAGGCTGGCATTTGAATTGGCTGATGATTTCCGTTTTCACTGAACTCTCCTCCCTGGAAAAGCACGCATGTGCATTTTTCTGTTTTAACGGGCGTATTATTTCTACACCAAAAGCGCAAAACCATTGATCTTTATGGGGTTACGCTAACAGCAACCGAAAAAATGCGCAACCTCTCTGGAAATACGAGCATGGATTTTCTATTCGACCTTATTATACTGTTTATAAATACAGCTGTTTCAGAAAAAGTAGAACCATGGGTAAACGTCCGTTTTGAGCCAGATCTCTCGTTTCATCAGGCTGACTGGATACAGCCTTCGAGCAGAAAAAACAGACCTCTGCTGATCATGGCCGGCATGGTCGTCTCTGCAAACCCTGCGACGCCAGCATTTTACGGCGGAACAGGCCCATGATCAGGTACAGATACCAGTAGCGGCCCGAGACCGTGCTCGCACACATGGGATTATCGCGTATGTTCATACCCAAGCGCTCACCAGAACCTGACACGCCTGGGGCACGCGGTTTGACTTCTGGCTCTACATTCGTAATCAAGCTGGATCTACAGCTACCAGCGGATTCCCCTATACCTTAGTCATCTTAATCAGTATGTTGAAAAACCGTTGTGGTGCAGCCAGACATGGCCGGTATGTTTATCAGGATGCAATGTCTAGCCATTGCCCTGAGGCTAAAAAACTGTTTCATGCGGTTACACCCCGACCGTTTATTTAACAATAGCAACGCTATCTTGTTGCTATTGAATCAGCCGACCGGGATCGGTCTGTCAATAACAGCCATACCGATATTATTTTCAGTGTATGGGTTAAAACATTGTTTACATGTGTTTAAAGGGTCTGTCTTATGAATAAAACCGCCGTTATTACTGGTGCTACCTCCGGGTTTGGTCTGGCAACAGCCCGTGAATTTGCTGCTGCGGGCTGGAATCTGGTACTCACCGGACGCCGCCAGCAACGACTCGACGAGATAGGCAAAGAGCTGGCGGATAAAACCCAGGTTGCCACACTGGTCATGGATGTCTGTGACTCTGCTGCTGTGCTCAAGGCATTTGATGAACTCGCGGCCCCTTTCGACAAGATTGACCTGCTGATCAATAACGCCGGTCTGGCGCTGGGTACCCAGGGCGCACAGGAGTGTGATCTGGCGGATTGGCATACCATGATCGATACCAATATCAAGGGGCTGACAACGGTAACTCATGCGTTATTGCCACGGCTGATCGAATCCGGCGAAGGCAGCAGCATCATTAATATTGGTTCCATTGCGGGTAGCTGGCCTTATCCGGGCGGCAATGTTTATTGCGGCACCAAGGCGTTTGTTGAGCAGTTTTCGCTGGCCTTGCGTTGTGATCTGGCTGGTACTGGCGTGCGGGTCAGTTGCCTGGCTCCCGGGCTGTCTGAAAGTGAGTTCACTCTGGTCAGAACCGGTGGCGACCAACAGGCTTACGATAATCTGTATAACGGTGCCCATGCTATCCAGCCAGACGATATTGCGTCGACTCTGCTGTGGCTGGCCAACCAGCCGAGCCACCTGAATATCAATACGCTTGAGATTATGCCGGTAAGACAGAGCTGGTCTCCTTTTGCCATCAAACGCGATATCTGACACCGGAATCCAACGGAGATACGTTATGCCACCACTCGATCAATACACCGACGAAGAGATCAAACACTTCGATCAATCTTACGTCTGGCATCATATAACCCCCGGAGCCGCGGCCGCGAAAGGGCTGCCTGTGTTCGTCAAGGGCGATGGTCTGGATTTGTGGGATATCGATGGCAATCACTATCTGGATGCCTCTGCCGGTGGTGTCTGGGTCACGAATGTGGGTTATGGCCGGCGGGAAATTGTGGATGCGATCAGCGCCCAGTTGCTAGAGCTGAATTTCTTTGCCGGTGGTATGGGCAGCAAACCGGCGGCCAGCTTTGCCCATCGCCTGCTGGAAAAGATGCCGGGGATGAACCGGGTGTACTATTCCAGCTCCGGTTCCGAGGCCAACGAAAAAGCCTTCAAGATGGTGCGCCAGATTTCCCACAAATATTATGACGGCAAAAAGAACAAGATTCTTTACCGCGATCGGGATTACCACGGCACCACCATCGCCGCCTTGAGTGCGGCCGGGCAATCCCAGCGCCGGGAACAGTTCGGCCCGTTTGTGCCGGATTTTGTTGAGTTTCCGCACTGCTTTGAATATCGCAACCAGTTTGACGATGCCACCGACTACGGCCAAAAAGCCGCCCAGTTGCTGGAAGATGTTATTCTGCGCGAAGGGCCGGAAACGGTTGGCGCGGTGATTATTGAGCCGATTACCGCCGGGGGCGGCATTATCACGCCACCAGAAGGGTATTTGCAGGCGGTCGACAGAATCTGCAAAAAGCACCATGTGCTGCTGATTATCGACGAAGTGGTGTGTGGCCTTGGTCGTACCGGCCAGTGGTTTGGGTATCAGCATTATGATGTGCAGCCAGATATCGTCACCATGGCCAAAGGGGTGGCGTCCGGGTATGCCGCGATCTCTTGTACCGTTACTACCGAAACAGTGTATCAGGCGCTGCAGGAAGAGAATGCCGCCGATACGATGGGCTACTTCCGTGATATTTCCACTTATGGTGGCTGTCTGGCTGGCCCGGCTGCGGCCCTCGCCAATATGGATATTATCGAGCGCGAAGGCCTGATCGAAAACTGTCAGGTGATGGGTGATCGGTTGATGGCGGGCTTGCAGGCATTAAAAGCCAAATACCCGTTGATTGGTGATGTTCGCGGTAAAGGGCTGTTGTGTGGGCTGGAGCTGGTCGCCGATCCGCACAGCAAAGAACCGGTAGATGAGTCCGTAACCATGCAGTTGGTGGGAGCCTGTAAAAACGCGGGCTTGTTGGTCGGCCGTACCAACCGTTGTTTTGATACGTTTAATAACGTGATTAATATGAGCCCGGCTTTGTGTGTCACCGACGCTCAGATTGACCAGATCCTGGCGATACTGGATCAGGGACTCTCCACCATGTGATCACGCCGCCGTGCCTGTCGGTAATTACCGCTATGCACGGCGGCTTGCCCGTTACCTGTCACAAAAACAAGGACCCTTGCATCCCCAGCAGGTCATCCACGTCATCGCCAGTAAACTGAAAAATCGCAGCGGCAATGGGCCGTAGTTGCTTGTCGATATAGTGCTGATAATCCGGTGCGGCAGTTGGGTAGCTTATGCCGTCGTGCTGGTCGTTCTCTGATATGTCATCCAGCGGCTCCGGGCCTTTGGCGGTGATGCGGTAACGTATCCAGCCACGCCCTTGCTGGTATCTCGGCATCAGGCCGTTCTGTTGTCGCCACTGATCCAGTTTCATTGCTGCCCGGGCATGGGGCGGTATCTGCCGCTGGTACATGGCCAACGGTTGTCGCAAACGTTTACGGTAACTCAGCAGATGGTCCGAGTGCCCCGCCAGCAGATCATCCAGCTGTTGCCGCACCCAGTGAGAATACGGCTGCTGCAGAAAGATTTTCCGGTACAGCTGTTGCTGGAACTGCCGCGCCAGCGGTGTCCAGTCGGAGCGAACCGCTTCCAGCCCTTTGAAGACCATGTGTGGCAGGCCATCGGCATCGTGGATCAGCCCGGCATAACGTTTTTTGCTGCCCGTGTCTGCCCCGCGGATCGAGGGCATAAAAAAGCGCTGATAATGGGTTTCGTATTCCATTTCCAGATAACTCTGGATGCCAAACCGTTGTTGCAGGTTATCTGCCCACCAGCGATTCAAATCACTGGCCAGCTGCTGGCCAATCCGGTCGGCGGCGGCATCGGAGACCGCCGTACGCAAGCAGACAAATACCGAGTCGGTATCGCCATAAATCACTTCGTAGCCTTGTGCCGCAATCCAGTCGGAGCTGGCCTGGATAATTTCATGGCTGCGTTTGGTAATCGAAGCCGACAGCCGGGTATCGTGAAACCGGCAGCCTTCCGATCCCAAAACACCGTAACAAGACGCCATAATGATTTTGATCGCCTGAGACAGCGGCTTGTTGCCTTCTTGCTTGGCGTGTTCCCGGTGTTCGCCCAACCCTCGGATCAGTTCGGGCAAAATATGCTGTTGTTGATGAAAACGCCCACCAAAAAAGCCCGGCACCCAATGGTCATTGGGTAACGCCTGTGTGGCGTCGGTGGCCAGCCCTTCGATCAAGCCCATCGGGTCGATCTTGAAGGTACGGATAATCGACGGGTACAGGCTTTTGAAATCCAGCACCAGTACGTGCTCGAACAGGCCCGGGGTTGAATCCATCACATAACCACCGGGACTTTTTTCGGCCTGATAACCTTCGCCAATATTGGGGGCGATATAACCGGCGCGGTGCAGGCGCGGCAGGTAAAGGTTCTCGAAGGCCGCCACCGAACCGCCCATCCGATCCAGTGCCAGCCCGGTCATCAGGCTGCGTTCGATCGCAAAATCCAGCAGTTTGACCTTTTCGAAGATACGCCAGACCAGATCACAATCCTGCAGGTTATAGGCGCTGAAGGCGGCCAGGTCGGTTTGGTAAAGCTGCTGAATATCATCACCGCGCTGGCTGCCGGTAAGCAGCTTGGAGTCACCTAACAGCTGTTCAGACACCGCATTCAGCGAGAAACTTTCAAACTGGTAGCTGGCTGCCCGGAGCAGTTCGATCCCATCCAGTGCCAGCCGCCCGTCCATATTCACGATAATCCGGTCGGGGGGATTCCGTTGTTGCCGAACCCGCAGGATGCTGCCGTCCCGGCCCCAACTCATGGGGATGGTATGTTCGTGGTATTTTTGCTGCAGCACATCCAGATCGAACTGGATCAGGTTCCAGCCCAGTATCACATCCGGGTCGCTGGCAGCTATCCGGTTGTTGAGGGCGTGTAATACCGATGCTTCGTCCGCTAGCCGGACCAGCTCAGATGGATCTGTTGCCGCTTCTGGTGCGGCACCATGTTGCTCCACCAGCAGCACACACCGGTGCGTTGGTGTCACCAGCCCCACCGAATAGAGTTTCAGCGCTTCTCCCTGCCGTGGAATATTGGTCTCGATATCCAGCGACAGCCAGCGCAAAGTCGGGCGGTAGCTGCCCGGGGTTAAATGGCCACCGCTCAGCCATTGATAGGCAGGGCCAGCGGCCTCTGTGTCTGTGTCGGCAACCGCGGGTAACGCAGATGTCAGCCCGCCCTCTTCGTAATGGATCACCGCGGCACCGTAAATAAAACGCTCCATCAAGTAGCGGTCGGTAATACGCACATCCACTTCGCGACAGGGAATGCCCTGGTTCTGTAGCAAGTTGCGCCAGCGATAGCAGTAGCTGGCGGGCATATAACACGCCGTGACCGCTTGCTGTGTAAAGGTGGTGAGTTCAACCGCTCGACAACGCACAGGCCAACCGAGGGTGTGGGCCATGCGCTCAGCGTCTGCCTGATGGCGACGTTCGATAAAACACACCGCTGGCTGACGTAGTTGCTGGCGTAACGGGCCATTCGGGGTGTGCCACCAGAATACCAGCTCAGAATCCTGGGCTGGGGCGCTATCCGACCAGCTGGAAGTCAGTAGAAAGGCATCAAGCGAACGGCTCATGAAGGATCATCGGTGCAGGTGGGTGTCCAGTTTAATCAACCTGGTTTTGGCTGACTACAACCGATCGGTAACCGGCCGCACCCGGTTCACAGCCAATGCCCAACGAGAGTAAGGGCTATCAGCCGCGGCAAGCGTTCATACCTCCAAGAGAAGGTCACAGAGAAGATCATAGGGAAGGTCATAATGCGCCACTCCCGGCATTCGCCCAAAATAAATGAGAATTATTATTGACACCGATAATGAGAATGACTATTGTTTACTTATCGGCGCTAGAGATAGCAACGGTGTTCACATCACAGCTCAGGTTGTGCGGTGATCTCTCTCATCAAGCTAATCACGGTTGCTTTGCCCCTCTATTTGAGGGGCGTTTTTTTGCCTGCTGTTTATTGCTTCCGTTTATTGCTTCTGATTCCTGCTACTGGCACTTGTGCTTGTTTCCTGTTATCCCGGTCACTCTCGCTATTCCGCACTTGCGCATAACTGGTCATGCCGGCCCTTGGGTATTACCATTCGTGGCTCTGCGTGAGCGGTAGGCGGGCTATTGTCCAGCGGCAGCTGCCGTCCCCTTGCGTCACACCATGTTAACCCGGGGTAATAATGACGATAAATACATGGCGCAGCGTATGCGCTACAGACGCTATTGCCGAGGGTTGCAGTCGAGGTTTTGAGCTGGATGATACGGCGTTACTGGTCGTGCGGCGGGGCGGGCAGTGGTTTGTTTTCCGCAATCAGTGCCCACATCTGGGGATTCGGCTGGAATGGGTTCCAGATCAATTTCTGGATATCGATGGCCATTTTATCCAGTGCAGCACCCACGGGGCCTTGTTTCAGGTTGAGGATGGCCGATGTATCGCTGGCCCCTGTAGCGGCCAGCATCTAACGGGTGTTGCATCGACAATCCGGGACGGCCAGCTGTTGGTACAACTGGATGGATAAATATACCGCCAGCCTGATACCTCGTTTTAACCATCATCTGAACAACCGCTGACGCTGCCGGTTGGCAGCGCCAGCCATCTTGCGGAGCAGACAACAACTCCGTCAGCGGCTTTTAGTTAAACGCATTCTTGAGTGCGCTTTTGCCGGATTCATAACTTTCTTCGGCTACTTCTTTACCTTCGTCATAACTTTCTTTGGCAACATCCTTGCCATTGTCATAACTTTCTTTAACCACTTCTGTGATTGTTTCCTTGCCAGCTTCATAACCTTCCTTGAGGGTTTCCTTGCTGGATTCGTAGCTGTCCTGGGCCATCTCCTTGCCTGCTTCCATTCCTTCTGCCGCCATGCTTTCGCCTTCGTCAGAGCTGTCTGCGACGGCTTCGCTGCTGTCATCGACCTGACTGGCAACGTCTTCTTCGCCACTATCAAACATCGCCTTGCCTTTGCTCACCAGGCTGTCCCACCAGGACGGCTCGTCATCGGCATAAACAGGTGCCGCCAATACGACAGCCAGGCTGGCAACAGAAATCAATCGGGTGGTTACATTCATACAAGTACTCCGGAGTCGTTAATATGTATCCATGGATGCGCCAATACGCTCGTTGCGACTGGCCCGCGGATCGCGAGCAACAGCATAGTCGGAAAAGAGCAATAATTAACGGGGCAAATGTCTTCTTGCTGTTCTTTACATAAACGGCACCAGGCTGGTGTCGCGCAAAATACAGTGATTGGCTGTCGTTTATGGCGCTGTTTTTTGCCGCCGCCCGGCTACTGCGGCGACCCCAATCTGGCTGGAAGCGGCTTATTCCGTCCCCGGAGCCACAGCAGCAGACACAACCGCTATTTCCTGATTGGCTAACAGCTGTAAGCTGGATTGCTCAACATCAAACTGCACTGGCAAGGCCAGCACTTCAACACCACTGTGGATCACCTCGGCCAATGCCGTGGCGTAGTCCGGGTCGATATCCGCCGCTGCGGCAACCCGGGTTATTCCCTCCAGCGCCACACAGAATAACAACAGGCTGCGATGGCCTTGTTGTTGTAGCTGCTGCAGGCGGCGCAAGTGCTTCAAGCCACGCTCGGTGCGGGCATCCGGGAAACAGCCCATGCCGTGGCCCCGATCTTCACGCAGCAGCGTCAGGCTTTTGACTTCGATATACAAATCCGGCAGCCCTTCCCCCTGCAGCAAAAAATCCAGCCGTCCATCCGTCACTTTGGGTTCTCGTTGTACCCGGGTGTAACCCTGGAAGCGCTCAGATATCGTCAGGCTCGTCAGGCTGTCTGGTGGGCTGGCCGGAGCCGTGCCTGGCTCCGCCGTCAATTGGCCCTGCAGAAATTCAGCCACCAGCTGATTGGCTCTGGCGGTATTGATGCAGGCTTTATACAACCCTGCCACTTCAGTCCATTCCCAGCTGTAGCGCAGTTTGCGCCTGGGGTTGGCGCTGTCCCATAACCAGACCCGGCAGCCGGGGTCGGCACAGCCGGTCATGGCACCGGTATTGGCGCAGTGGGCGGTAATTATATCGCCGTTGGCCAGCTCGATATCCGCCAGAAAGCGCTTGTAGCGTTTGATCAAACGGCCGGGAATCAGTGCGGAGCTGTACTTCATCCGCGTGGCACCAGCCAATCTGACAGCCGTTCGACCGCTTGCTTCAGCCGCGCCAGATCGGCGGTAAAGGCAAACCGGATATGGGTCTGGGCCTGATATTCACCAAAATCCACCCCGGGTGTCAGGGCAACACCGGTTTCGCGCAAGGCGCGCAAACAAAACGCCAGACTGTCGTCGGTGAAACGGCTGGCATCGGCGTACACGTATAATCCACCATCCGGTGCTACCGGCACCACAAAACCCAACGCTGGCAAGGCGGTGAGCAGATAGTCTCGGCGTTCAGCCAGAATGTTCCGCCGCTCAGCCAATAGCGCCAGCGTTTCTGGTTCAAAGGCGGCCATGGCAGCGTGTTGGGCCGGGGTTGGCGGTGCCAGAAAGACATTCTGCGCCAGGGTTTCCAGTGTCGGCACCCAGTGCTCCGGCACAACGGCCCAACCCAGCCGCCAGCCGGTCATGCCAAAATATTTGGAAAAGCTGTTAATCACCACGGCGTTGTCGGCAACCGCTAACACGGTTTCCGGGCTGCTGCCGTAATTCAGCCCCTGATAAATTTCATCAACCCATAACTCGCCGCCCAGCCGTTCAGTTGTACTGGCCAATCGAGACAATTCCGTCAGATTCAGGACGGTACCCGTCGGATTCGCCGGGCTGGCCACCAGTGCGGCCCTGGTGGCCGGTGTCCAGTGCTGCTCCAGCATCGCCGGGGTCAGCTGATAACGTTGCTCAGGCCCTGCAGCAATCAGCTGGCCACTGGCTTCAAACAGCCGGGCAAAGTGGCGATTACACGGATAGCCGGGGTCAGCCAGCATCAGCTTGTCGCCGCTTTCCAGTCGGGCGGCAGCCAGTAATAACAAGGCACCGGAAGCGCCGGGAGTCAGCACAATGCGGGACGCCGCAACGCGGATACCAAAGCGCTGTTGATACCACTCGGCAAGCTTTTCGCGCAGTGCTGGCAGGCCCAGCGCCGGGGTGTAGCCGGTTTTGCCCGCCCGTAACGCGCTAAAGGCGGCATCGATCATGGGCGCTGGCGTTGGAAAGTCCGGTTCCCCGACTTCAAGGTGAATAATGTCGTGACCGGCGGCCTGCAAGGTTTGCGCTTCGGTCAGGATCGCCATCACCTGAAACGGGGATATTGCCTGGCTGCGCCGGGTCATGGCGGGCTCGGTTGGTGTCTGGGAAGGTTGGGCGGTGTGTTCCACAAAAGTCTCCTGCATCGAACTCAATAGTGTGACAGAAGCCAGCAATTCGACAAATTGTCGAGCACTAACGCGTCTATTTGCCTGCTGGCGGCTTCGGCCCCATGAAATAGTTGGCGCTCGCGCCGTTATCTGATAGTTTCCCGGCCTTATTATTTTGGCGTCCATGGACATGCCGGATCAGGCCACTGGTCCTTACTGCCATGAGCGCCAAGTGTTCGGTTGATTGAACCCGTTAACCAGGTGAGGCAGCAACACCATGCCGCAAGATAAAAAAGAATTCGCTCTGACAGACTTTACTCCTTACCAGGCGTCCGCGACTGAAGAGTATATGAACGACGCTCAGCTTGAGCATTTCGCAAATATTCTGCGTAAATGGAAACAAGAGCTGATGGAAGAAGTCGATCGCACCAAAGAGCACATGCAAACGGAGCTGAACAATTATGCCGATCCCAATGATCGCGCCAGCCAGGAAGAGGAATTCAGCCTCGAACTGCGGACCCGTGACCGTGAGCGTAAACTCATCAAAAAGATCGATAAAACCATTGAGCTGATCAGCAAAGGTGATTACGGCTACTGTGAAGCCTGTGGTGTAGAAATTGGTATTCGTCGTCTGGAAGCACGTCCAACCGCCGACCTGTGTATCGATTGCAAAACCCTCGCAGAAATCAAAGAAAAACAACTGGGCGTCTGACCCGGTTGTACGCGGCGGGCAATACTTGCCCGCACGTTTCCTGATGCCAAGTGCTTATGCCCTGCTCTGCTGCTGTTTCCGCACACCATCCGGCAACCAGTCCAGTGACTGATTCCGCCACCTCCCGACACGCCTCTTCTGCGCAACTGGCAACCCCACGCACAACAGCTCATAAAGCGGTTTATATCGGCCGTTTTGCGCCGTCGCCTACTGGCCCCTTACATTTTGGATCGTTGCTGGCGGCATTGGCCAGCTATCTGGATGCGCGCCACGCCGGTGGCCAGTGGCATGTGCGTATTGAAGACCTTGACCCGCCGCGGGAAGATCCGGCCGCCAGCCAGCATATTCTCCGCACACTGGAAGCCTATGGCCTGACCTGGGATGGCAGCGTCTGTTACCAGAGTCAGCGTCATGCGGCTTATTCAGACGGTCTGCATCAGCTGGCCGATCTTGGTCTGGCGTTTCCTTGCGGCTGTTCCCGCAAGCAGTTGCAAGGGCGTTTGCATCTGGCAGGCTGCGCCCATCCCCCCAACAAGGAAGCAGGGCAGGATTACGCCTGGCGTTTCCGGGTTGATCCCCAGGCCGCGCCGGTGTGTTTTGACGATCGCCTGCAAGGCCGCTATTGCCTGTCACCCAGCCGTGACATCGGGGATTTTGTAATTCGTCGCCGCGACCAGCTTTGGTCGTACCAATTGGCAGTGGTGCTGGATGACCACGACCAGAGTATCAACCAGATCGTTCGGGGCATTGATCTGATTGACTCGACCCAGCGCCAGCTGTTGATCTATCAGGCGTTCGGTTGGGATGCACCCGGCTACGCCCATATTCCGGTCGCTACCGAACGCAACGGCCAGAAGCTCAGCAAACAGAACCTGGCACTGCCCCTACAACCCGACCACAGCGGCCAGACGCTCTGGCTGGCGCTGGACTGGCTGGGCCAGCAACCACCCGCCACTCTGCAAGGTGCAGGGAATCACACCCTGTTGCAGTGGGCGATCCAACACTGGCAACCCGAACGTTTGCATGGCCGCCACCAGCTGCCTGCTCCGGCGGCGTTTCAACGCCCTGGCAGTAGTGATCCGGCATAAATATCAGCGCGGAAAGGCTTTATGTTACCCTGTCGTCCTTTTTTAGCGTCGCGGTTTTAGCCCGATAACGCAGTGGCCTCGCCGCTGTTGCTCGTGACGGTCACCCGCTCCAGACCAGGAACCTGCCTGATGACGTTCAGCCTCAGTCTGCTCTGCCTGATATTACTTGGCTATCTGGCTCTGCTGTATCTCAGCGCCTACGCTGTCGAGCGCAGCTGGATACCGCGCCGCTGGGTACAACAACCGCTGGTGTATCTGTTGTCGCTGGGGGTATTTGCCAGCGCCTGGGGCTACTACGGCAGTGTCGCGCTGGCGCAGCTGTACGGCTACGGCTACCTGTCTTATTTTGGTGGCCTCGCCGGTGCTTTTTTGCTGACGCCACTGTTGCTGCGGCCGATCCTGCGTATTACCCGCCGCTATCAGCTTAATTCCCTCGCCGATCTGCTGGCCTTCCGCTATCGCAGCCCGTCTGCGGGTGTGCTGGTCAGTATTTGTATGCTGTGTGTGGTGGTGCCGTTACTCAGCCTGCAAATCAAGGCCGTGGCCGATACCCTTGACATTCTCAGCCCGGGCTGGCCGGTGAATTATCTGGCGCTCGGCTTCTCCGCCATTCTGCTGACGCTGGCGGTCCTGTTTGGCGCGCGCCAGATGACCCCCCGTGAGAACCACGAAGGGCTGGTATTTTCTCTGGCGCTGGAGTCCCTGTTCAAACTGATTGCCATTGCCGTGACGACCCTGGTGCTGCTGTTCGATATTATTCCGGCCTCTGTCGGTGGCGACCAATGGCTGCAGTCGATTCATCAATACCTTGCCAGCCGCCCTTCGGGGCCACCCAGTGGCCCCTGGCTAACGCTGTTTTTGATGTGTCTGGCGATTGCGATTGCAATGCCCCATACCTTTCACATTACCTTTACCGAAAACGTCAGCAACCGGGCCTTGCGACTGGCCAGCTGGGCCTTCCCACTGATTTTATTGGCGCTGAGCCTGTCGATACCGCCCTTGCTCTGGGGTGGCATGAACCACCAGCTAACGGTGCCTACCGAGTACTTTGCCCTGGGGCTGGGGCTGGAAACCGGCTCGCCGACCATTACGCTGCTGGTCTTTCTGGGTGGTGTCGCCGCCGCCACCGGTGTCAGTATCCAGATGACGCTGGCCACCACCTCGATGTTGCTGAACCACTTGCTGTTTCCGCACTATCAGCCCAGCCCGAAACACGATTTTTACCGCTGGCTGCTATGGTCACGGCGGTTGCTGATTCTCGGGCTGATTGCGCTGTCGTATCTTTTTTATCAGCTGATGGGCGATACCCTCGACATCAACCGCCTCGGTATTTTGGCCTGCGGGGCCGCAATGCAATTCCTGCCCGGTATCGTCGGCCTGCTGTACTGGCGCGGAGCCAGCCGCACCGGCTTTGTGGTTGGCCTGAGTGTCGGCCTCGGTATCTGGTTGCTGGGACTGCTCTTGCCGCTGTTACTGACCGGCTCCGAGTGGGAGCACTGGTTTATGATTCCCGACGAAAGCAACTGGCACCGCACGGCGCTGCTCAGTGTGCTTGGTAACGCCATGCTGTTTGTTGGCATCAGCCTGACACGCAAACCAGAGGATGCCGAGCTCAGTGCCGCCGATGCCTGTGTGATTGCCGCCCAGCGCCCCAGCATGCAACTGTTGGAAGCCGAAAACTCCAACGACGCCATTCTGACGCTCAGTCGGCCACTGGGCCGCTATATGGCAGAACGTGAAGTGCATCAGGCACTGACCGACCTCGGCCTGCCCAGCTACGAAGACCGGCCGCACGAGTTGCGCCGCTTGCGGGTACGGCTCGAAGCCAACCTGTCGAGCCTGCTTGGCCCCACCGTGGCACAGGATATTATCCGCCGCTATTTGCCACTGCAGGAAGGTACCGAACTCAGTAGCGATATTTATATTATTGAGCAGCGGCTCGAAGGTTTTAATGACCGCCTCTCCGGTATTGCCGGAGAGCTGGACCACCTGCGCCGCTATCATCGCCAAACCCTGGAGCGGTTGCCTATCGGTGCCTGCTCGCTGGCAGAAGATGGCGAAATCCTGCTCTGGAACCAGGCCATGGTTGAGCTGACCGGCCTGGCAGCGGAGCGGGTAACCGGCACCTTGCTGGCGCAATTACCCGAGCCATGGGGTGATTTATTAGGCCGCTTTATTACCACAACCACCCTCCATGAACACAAAAAACGGGTCGATATTGGCTTGCAGCCCCACTGGTACACATTGCACAAATCCATTATCCAGTCGGCCAACCGCCAGCCCGGCGGTATCGTGCTGCTGCTGGAAGACCAGACCGAAACCCAGCTGCTGGAGCGGGAATTGATTCACAGTGAACGGCTGGCATCGATCGGCCGTCTGGCGGCGGGTGTCGCCCATGAAATTGGCAACCCGATCACAGGTATCGACTGCCTTGCCCAAAGCATGGAATACGAAACCGACAACCCCGAGATACACCAGATTGCCCAGCAAATCCGGGAGCAGACCCAACGTGTCAGCCGCATATTGCAATCCATGATGAATTTCGCCCATGCCGGTAATCACGCCACCGAAAACGAAGAAGTCAACCTGCATCACTGCCTGGAAGACGCCATGCAACTGCTGCGGCTGAACAAGCGCAGCCCGGATATCGAGTTCGTTAACCAGAGTGACCCCGAACTGATGGTCATTGGTGATTCCCAGCGCCTGGTACAGGTGTTTATTAATCTGCTAAGCAACGCCCGTGATGCCAGTCAACCTGGGCAACAAGTCATTGCCGATACACTGGCAGACATGCATCAGGTGACTGTTCGCGTTATCGACCAGGGACACGGCATTCCGGCCGATACAATGGAACAGGTATTCGAGCCTTTTTTTACCACCAAGGAAGTGGGGAAAGGCACCGGTCTTGGTCTGGCATTGGTGTACAGTATTATTGAAGAACATTATGGTCAGGTACAGATCGTCAGCCCAGTCAGCGGGAATGCCGGTACTTGTGTTAAAGTCAGCCTCCCGCGTTACCTGCCGGAAAACAGGATGGAAACAAATCTATGAGTCGCATTCTGGTCGTCGAAGACGAAGCCATTATTCGCCAATCGGTACGCAGACTACTGCAGCGTCACCACTACGAAGTCACCGACCTCGATAGTATCGATGCCGCCCGTGAGCACGATCTGAGCACCTTTGATCTGGTGATCACCGATTTGCGCCTGCCCGGTGGCCAGGGCACCGATCTGATAGAACTGGCCGGCACCACCCCGGTTCTGATCATGACCAGCTTTGCCAGCCTCCGCTCTGCGGTCGATGCCATGAAAATGGGAGCGGTTGAGTACATTGCCAAACCTTTTGACCATGGCGAACTGGTCGAAGCCGTCAAATCGATCCTCGACAAGGCCCGTCAATCGCTGACAGACACCTCCGCCGTGACTGCCAGCCAGCCGGCGCCCGCTCAAACCAGCGACAGCAACAAGGCCGGACACAACGACGCCACCGATATCTCCCGCAACAACGGCATTATTGGCAGCTGCGATGCCATGCAAAAACTGTTTCGTAAAATCAGCAAGGTTGCCCCCACCAACGCAACCGTGATGATCAATGGTGAATCCGGCACCGGCAAAGAGCTGGTTGCCAAGGCCCTGCACAACCAGAGCCACCGCGCCGCCGCCCAGCTGATTTCGGTTAACTGCGCCGCCATCCCCGAAACCCTGCTGGAATCCGAACTGTTTGGCCATGAAAAAGGCGCTTTCACCGGCGCTGCCAGCCAGCGTCAGGGGCTGGTTGAAGCCGCCAATGGTGGCACCCTGTTTCTCGACGAAATCGGTGAGCTGCCACTGGAAGCCCAGGCGCGACTGCTGCGGGTACTGCAGGAAAGTGAAATCCGCCGCGTGGGGGCCGTACAAAGTATCAAGGTCGATGTACGCCTGATTGCCGCCACCCACCGTAACCTCAAGGAAATGGCTGCCTGTGGCGAATTCCGCGAAGACCTGTACTACCGCCTGAATGTGGTTGAACTGATCTTGCCGCCGTTACGTGAGCGCGGTGACGACGTGATCGAACTGGCCAGCTTTATTCTCACACGGGCTTGCGAAAAACTCGGCCAACCACCGATGCAATTCGACAGCGGCGCCATCGCCAGCATCAAACAGTACCAATGGCCTGGCAACGTTCGTGAACTGGAAAACGCCGTTGAGCGTTCCGTTATTCTTGCGGAAGATCAGTACGTCAGCGCAGAACTGCTTGGCATTGACCTCTCCCCCGATCGCTACATCAGCTCCGCCATGCGCGAGAACCTGATCGAAAACAACAACAACCCCGCGACCGCCGAACGGGCAGAACACAGCGACCAGGGTGACTTGTCTCTCGACGACTACTTTGTGCATTTTGTGCTGGAAAACGAAGCCAAAATGACCGAGACCGACCTTGCCCGCAAACTCGGCATCTCCCGTAAAAGCCTGTGGGAACGACGCCAGCGCCTGGGCATACCGCGCAAGAAAAAATAACCGCGCTCCACCAACCACGCCTCAAGCAACCGCAGCACCTGGCCGCCACGAAATCGTTCAGGGCGGGCATTCGTGCTGCTAGCTGCCATTGCAGCAGCACACCCCAAACAGCCCACCACCAAAGTGTTACCCCACTACCCCAAACAAGCCGACGGCAACGCTACTCGCGGTAACACACTGAGTAACACCTCGCATCATTACGTAAAAATACCAATATCATTATGGACACCCACCACAACCAAAAAACGTAACCTGATGATTTTAAAGGATAAAAAATAAAATAAAGAAAAAGCCCGTTTATTGGCACACAAATCGCTTTAACCAGCGCAACAACAAGAGCTGGCATCACCACCAATAAAAACAATCAGTGATCTCCAACCTTACGCCGCCAATAACAATAACAATCGGCGAATGAGCGTCAGAACAAAAAAAAATCGTACTCTCTCGCGAACCCCGCATCTGTAAAGATGGCGGGGTTTGTTCTTTTCCGGGCCGCCGTATTTATAACCGGCTCCGTCCATACCAGGCTCTATTTACATCCATCTCTCCGTATCACTCTATCCGTGCCCCCGGCTCCGTCCGTGTCCCTTTGTCTATATTCATACCGGTTCCATTCGTATCCATTTGTCCTTGTCCGCTTCTCCTCCCAAAGAAGTGCTACCGAAGTGTTACGCCATGGCCAATGTGTTACCCAACTCCCCGCTATCAAGGTAACAAATGCCTGTCATTCATGGACATGATGCACCGTGGAATACCTAACTCATTGATATTAAATAAGTTTTATTTCTTGGCACGGTACTCGCTATATTAAACTCAAGAACAAGAGCTGAGGCAGACTATAAAAATAACAAGCTGCACTCAGCCAGCCATCACCGACAATAAAAATAACAAACGGTGATTGAGTATAGGACAGACCATGCTATCCCCCGGAACCCCGCACCTGTAAAGGTGGCGGGGTTTGTTATTTCATCCCTTCTCACTGCGACACCATCACTGCGACACCATCACATCGATTCGCTTAATGCCTGATTCCACTCCATTCAATTTCTGTACAAGCCGGGATCGTGTGTATTCAGGGCATTGGGGCCGTCAGGATTTCCGCGATCGCCCGCCGTAGCGCCCTTGCGATACGGTTGGTGCCGATAATCCATCGATCTGTATGGCCGGTGCCTGGGGTATCCGGCGCTGCTGGTGACTGGTGACTGGTGACTGGTGACTGGTGACTGGTGACTGGCGACTGTTACTGGTGACAGCTGCTGACTGTGCGGCGTAAAAATCGGCTGGTAGCAAAATTAAAAGTTGCATTCTGATTCTTTTCTGGCACGAAAAACCCTCTTTGGCTCAAAGTGTTACCTCGCACACTGGTTGTTACCTTAGACCCCGAAAGCAGGTAACAATCTGGGCCAAATATTGGGGAAATAATTTCCAAAAAATCATAAGCTATTGATTTAAATGGTATTTTAAAAGTTGGCACAGCACCTGCTTTATCTATATCACGAAGCGCAGCGGACAATAAAAACAACAATGCGAAGCGCTTCTCGCAGATGACAATAACAATAACTTCCATCTGCCGTGGCAAGTCTCGATAACAAAAATAACAAGAGATGCGCCCTGTCGGCTGTTTCGAATGAATGGTCTCGCTGATAAAAATAACAACAGGCGATACTGAATATTCAAAAGAGCGGACACCCAGTCCGAGCATTGAGGGACACAATAATAAAAATAGGGCCTCCCAGTAAAAGCCGCCATTGTGCGGCTTTTTTATTGCCTGTTTGACGGATTGATTTATCAATTGTGGCTGACACTGGTAAACTCTTTCGCTTCGTTGCGAGTAACCAAACTGAGCATCAGTGAAGCGCCTAACCAAATTTATCAAAAATATTCTCCAGCCCGACGACGTTGCCGACAACGCCGCGCCTTCCGCCAACCTGCGTGTTATCAGCCGTGATGAGCACAATATCAGTCGCAGCCAGATCAGCGACGCGGCTTTAAAGGTCTTGTACCGGCTCCATAATGCCGGCCACGAAGCCTTGCTTGTTGGTGGTGGTGTACGGGACACCTTACTGGGTCTGTCGCCCAAGGATTTTGACGTCTCCACCGACGCCACGCCGGAACAAGTGAACCAGCTGTTCCGTAATTCCCGCCTGATCGGTCGCCGATTCAAGCTGGTGCATGTGGTGTTTGGCCGGGAAGTTATCGAAGTCGCGACATTCCGCGCCCCTCCTACCGAAGCACATTCCAGCAAGGAAGCCTCTACCGGCGACCAGGGCATGATCCTGCGGGACAATGTCTTCGGTAATCGCGAGGAAGACGCGCTGCGGCGGGATTTCACCATTAATGCGCTGTACTACAATATTGCGGATTTCAGTGTGTATTCCTATGCCGGTGGCTGGGACGACCTGCAAAGCCGCCAGTTGCGCCTGATTGGTGATCCGGAAACCCGTTATCGTGAAGATCCGGTACGGATGCTGCGAGCCATCCGCTTTATGGGTAAGCTCGATTTTGATCTGGAAGCTGATACCGCGGCACCGATTCCCATGCTGGCACCGCTGCTGGAGCAAATTCCTGCCGCTCGCCTGTTTGATGAATTACTGAAACTGTTTCTGGCTGGCAAGGCACTGACCACTCTGCAATTACTGCGTGATCATGGTTTGTTCCGGCATATGTTTCCGGCAACCGAACAGTGTATGCAAGAAGATGAAGTTGCTCGCAATATCGCTGAAAACACCATGCGTAA
This sequence comes from Oceanobacter sp. 3_MG-2023, assembly GCF_030688925.1. Taxonomy (NCBI): domain Bacteria; kingdom Pseudomonadati; phylum Pseudomonadota; class Gammaproteobacteria; order Oceanospirillales; family Oceanospirillaceae; genus Oceanobacter; species Oceanobacter sp. 3_MG-2023. The sequence goes on along the minus strand of NZ_JAUYVX010000013.1, from coordinate 41,174 downwards.
TACCGACACCCGCATTCAGGCTGGCAAGTCGGTTACGCCGTATTTTTTCCTGGCGGCACTGCTGTGGCCTGCTCTGGTAAGAATGCAGCAAGAATTTGAAGCATCCGGTATGGCCCCTCATCCGGCGCTACAGAAAGCCGCTGACCGGGTTTTATCGCAACAGATTCGCCACACCGCCATTCCCAAGCGTTTTTCTATTCCGATGCGCGAAATCTGGGAGCTGCAGTTGCGTCTGCCCAAAATCCAGAGCCGCAAAGCCAAAGAGTTGCTGGCGCATCCTCGCTTCCGCGCCGCTTACGACTTCCTGCTGCTGCGTGAGCAATCCGGTGAAGATTTACACGGTATTGGCGACTGGTGGACCGAGTTACAAAAACGCGAAGGGGTACCCGATACGTCTCGCCATGCCTATCGCGATGAGCCGCAGCGCAAACGCCGCCGCCGCAAACCCCGCAACACATGACACCGGTTACTTGTTACCTCGGGCTGGGGGCCAATCTCGACCAGCCCGCCGAGCAGTTGCGTCAGGCATTAAGCGCCCTGGAGCAGTGTCGCGACATCCAGCTGACAGGCTGGTCGTCGTTTTATCGCAGCAAGCCGGTCGGGCCGCAGGATCAGCCGGATTATGTCAATGCGGTTGCTCGCATAGACACAACCCTGGCACCGCTGGCGCTGCTCGACCAGTTACAGATGATCGAACAACAGCAGGGCCGTGTGCGCTTGCGCCGCTGGGGAGAGCGAACGCTGGATCTTGATATCCTGCTGTACGCCGACCAGTGTATCGACCTGCCACGCCTGTCGGTGCCCCATATTGAGATGTGCAACCGGTTGTTTGTTATCCAGCCCCTGGTCGAGTTGGCCCCGGACGGTCGATTACCCAATGGCACAGCCTTGTCCTCGATACTGGAGACACTGACGGAGCAAGATCAGCTGGTTATCATGACCACCCCCAGTCGCGCCGATCTGCTATCACCCCCGTGACCCTGGCCACGGTGAAATACCCTCATACCATCCTGTTGTCGCGTCATCCGTACGCATAATGGCTTGACGTCTGATACGTCAAAAAATGAGCAGCAGGATCGAACGACCTGTTCCAATAAACAAAAGTTAACCTGCCAATATTGACTTATGATCACCAATCCGCACCATTGGCGACCTGATAGTGGCTTATCCACACGGGAGTAGCACATTGAATCCAGTAACACTTCGTTCATTACAGGCATACAAGGCCCAGCAGCAAACCTTTGCTGTGGTGACCGCCTACGACGCGACCCTCGCGCAACTGGCCGCTGATGCAGGCATTGAAGCCCTGTTGGTTGGTGATTCGCTGGGTATGGTGCTGCAAGGGCAAGACAGCACCTTGCCTGTCACTTTGACAGATATGGTGTATCACACTCGCTGTGTTGCCAATGGCAACCGCCGGGCACAACGACCGGCGCTGATCATGACGGATCTGCCCTTTATGAGCTACGGCACGCTGGAGCAAGGCCTGGCCAGTGCCCGCGCCGTGATGCAAGCCGGTGCCCATATGGTCAAGCTGGAAGGTGATCAATGGCTTGCACCACTGATTGCCAGCCTGGCACAACAGGGAGTGCCAGTGTGTGCTCACCTTGGTCTGACGCCGCAATCAGTCAATAAGTTAGGTGGCTACCGGGTACAAGGCCGTGGTCAGTCGCATGCCGATACCATGGTGGATGCTGCGGTCACTCTGGCAGAAGCCGGGGCTGACATGATTTTACTGGAATGCGTACCGGCCGACCTGGGTAAGCGTATTACGCAGGCCGTCACCGTGCCGGTCATCGGAATCGGTGCCGGCTCAGCAACCGATTCCCAGGTGCTGGTCATGCACGACATGCTGGGGCTGAACCCGAATCATGTCCCGAAATTCGTCAAGAACTTTGCCACCTCAGGACGTACTGTTCCCGAAGCGCTGGCGGCTTATAACGACGAAGTCAAGAATCGTACCTTTCCCTCCCCGGAACATGAGTTTGCCTGATGTCTACACCCACCATGATGACTGTTCACACCGTCTCCGAGCTGCGCCAACAGCTGCGCGCAGCCAAAGCCGCAGGCCATGATATTGGCCTTGTCCCGACCATGGGTAATCTGCACCGGGGTCATATCTCGCTGATCGACGCCGCCCGGCAGAGAAACTGCTTTGTGGTCGCCAGTATTTTTGTCAACCCGCTGCAATTCAACGACCCCAGCGATCTGGAACGTTATCCGCGCACGCTGGAAGCCGATAGCCAACAACTGGCCGACGCCGGATGCCATCTGGTGTTTGCCCCTTCTGTGGCCGAAATGTATCCCCATGGCCAGAGCATCCAGACCCATGTCCACGTACCCGGGGTGTCTGCCGGGTTGTGTGGTGGCAGTCGTCCGGGCCACTTTGATGGCGTCGCCACCGTCATATCCAAACTGTTCAATATGGTACAGCCGGATCTGGCGTTTTTTGGTGAGAAAGATTTCCAGCAGGTTGCGGTGATTCGGAAAATGGTCGAAGACCTCAATATTCCGGTATCACTGGTGCCAGTACCAACGGCTCGCGCCAGCGATGGGCTGGCACTCAGTTCCCGTAACGGCTATCTGACCGATGCTGAACGACAGGCGGCACCACAGCTGTATCGCACGCTGACCCGAATCGCCCAGGGCCTGCAAGCCGGTGAAGCCTTGCCCGGATTACTGCAGCAGGCCGACCGTGACCTGCAGCAACAAGGGTTCATCAGGGACTACATCGAAGTACGTGATGCCGATACACTGGCCGAACTGGACACCAGCGAGTTAGCCAAAGCCACCAGAATCGTGATCCTGGCTGCCGCCTCGCTTGGCAAAGCCCGGCTGATCGATAATATTCTGGTGTCATTGAATACCGATTTTGATTAGGGCATACTCCCGCCCCCTTGCATCAATCGTGCAATTATTGGCCGATCTGGCGAGGGAAATCCCCGGTTTCGGCGTCGTTCCAAGTGCGTCGAACCGCAGTACTCTTAAGGGGTTACCATGCAATCCATTATGCTGAAAGCCAAACTTCACAAAGCCTGTGTGACACACTCAGTGCTTAATTACGAAGGTTCCTGCGCCATTGATGGCGCTCTGTTGGATCTCGCCGGTATGCGCGAATTCGAACAGATCCAGATCTACAACATCAGTAACGGCAAACGCTTCACCACCTATATCATTCGGGCGGAAGACGGCTCTGGCATGATTTCAGTGAACGGGGCAGCCGCGCACATGGCTGACGTTGGTGATCGGATTATCATCTGTACCTTCGGTAATTTTGACGAAGCAGAACTGGCAACGTACAAACCCAAAATGGTGTATATCAACGCTGATAACACCGCCAGCCATACCAGCTTCGATATTCCTGTACAGGTCGTCTGACCTGCCCGGCCACCTCCCGTGGTGGCCGATTCTTTTACTGGCGATTTGTCCGCCACGGTGTTTTTCCCTGCTGCTCTCTACCGCCTATGTGTCGTTATCTTCGATATGGGCATCTTCTCTGTTGCTTCTCTGTCCGGCTCTTATTCCCGTTGATATAACGCCGACCAAAGTACTTATGCGATTTTTTGCTGACCATGAAGCAGTTCCGTATACTCCTCACAGACCATATGGACATTGAAGGAAGCTTTATGACCCTGGCCAGTAGCCTGACCCAGTCCGATACCTGGAAAACCCTGCAGCGCCATTACGGCGAGATCAAAGACCAGCACATGCTTGACTGGTTCGCTGCCAACCCGAACCGCTTTGATGATTTTCATCTGAACGCTGCCGGTTTGAGTCTCGACTACTCCAAAAACCGTGTCACCCAAGAGACCCTGAGCCACCTGTTACAACTGGCGGAGGAACGCCAGTTACCGGCCAAAATCAACGCCATGTTTGAAGGCGAAGCGATTAACCGCAGTGAAAACCGCCCCGCCCTGCATACCGCCTTGCGTAACTTCAGTGACCGGCCAGTGATGGTGGATGGCACCGATATCATGCCGGAAGTACGCGACACGGTACGGCGAATGGAAGAATTCTGCTGGAAAATTCGTCGTAACCAATGGCGCGGCTACAATAACGCGCCGTTTACCGACGTGGTGTCCATTGGCATCGGAGGGTCATTTCTGGGGCCAAAACTGGCGTCCAATGCCCTCAAGCCGTATTCCGACAGCGGCCTGAATGTGCACTACCTGGCCAACATTGACGGCACCCATATCACCGAGATTCTCAAACATCTGAATCCGGCGACGACGCTGTTTATTATCCAGTCCAAATCCTTTGGCACCCAGGAAACCCTGAAAAACGCTCTGGCTTGCCGTCAGTGGTTTCTCAGCAATGGCGGCTGTGAAAAGTATTTGTGTCGGCATTTTGCGGCGGTTTCTTCCAACGTTGAAAAAGCGATTGAATTTGGTATCGCCGAAGAAAACATCTTCCCGATGTGGGACTGGGTCGGCGGCCGTTATTCACTCTGGTCAGCCATTGGCCTGCCGCTGGCGCTGGCGATTGGTATCGACAACTTCCGCGATATGTTGCGTGGCGCTCACCATATGGATGAGCATTTCCGTACTGCGCCACTGGCGCAGAACATGCCCGTTATCATGGCCTTGCTCGGTATCTGGTACGTCAACTTTTTTGGTGTCAATTCCCACGCCATTCTGCCTTACGACCATTATTTGCGCAGCCTGCCCGCGCATTTACAGCAGCTGGATATGGAAAGTAACGGCAAGTCCGTCACTCTCGACGGCCAACCGGTGGATTACCATACCGGCCCGGTGATCTGGGGCGGCGTTGGTACCAATGGCCAGCACGCCTTCCACCAGTTGCTGCATCAGGGCACGCATTTTTCTCCTTGCGACTTCATCATGCCGATGTGCAGTCACAACCCCATCGATAACTTCCATGCCATGCTGGTATCCAACTGCCTCAGCCAAAGCCAGGCGCTGCTGCAAGGCAAAACAGAACAGGAAGCCATCGCCGAACTGATGACCGAAGGCAAAACAGATGCCGAGGCCAAGGCCCTGGCGAAGCAGAAAGCCATCAACGGCAATCGCCCCAGCAATACCCTCTACTTCCCCAAAACAACGCCGCAAAGCGTCGGTGCCCTGATCGCCCTGTACGAGCACAAGGTGGCCGCCCAGGGCATGATCTGGGGGTTGAACTCCTTTGATCAGTGGGGAGTTGAACTGGGTAAAAAACTCGGCAGCAAGGTATTGGATGCCCTGGAATCCGATACCATCCCGGATACCTTTGACAGCTCCACCAGCGGTCTGATTGAAGCCTTCCATTGCATGCAGTCGAAACTTTGATCAGCGGCTGCGTTATGTCCTGACATGACGCAGCCGGAAGGTATTTTTCCGGCGATTGCCACGGTCCCGGTCGCGACAGTTGCCACGGTTAGCGCTAAACTGTGCGGGTTTATATCTTCTAAGACAGGCCATACTCGAGGGTATCGAGGGTCTGTCGTTCCCATTGGAATAACCCACGCTTATGTCTCTACACTCTCAGGTCGTCGCCATTGAATGGCGGCAACAGACGCTGCATTTGCTCGATCAGCGCATCCTTCCCCACCAACATCAGCTGGTTGAATGCCACTCCGCCGCCGATGCCGCCGATGCCATTCGTTCAATGGTGGTTCGTGGTGCGCCAGCAATTGGCATTACTGCCGCTTATGGCTTCGCACTGGATGCACTGGCAGGTCGCGATCTGGATATTGCGTATCAGGTACTGGCCGAATCCCGGCCAACGGCGGTGAATCTGTTCTGGGCACTGGAGCGCATGGCCGCGCTGACCAACGCCAACGGCCAGCAACTCCTGGCCGAAGCACGACGGATTCACGAGGAAGATATCCAGGCCAATCTGACCATGGGCCAATGGGGTAGCGAATTACTGGGCGACCAGACCACGGTGTACACCCACTGTAATACCGGTGCACTGGCAACCGGTGGCCATGGCACCGCACTGGGTGTTATTCGCAGTGCCTGGGCTGATGGCAAGATCCGCCATGTCTACGCCGGAGAAACCCGTCCCTGGTTACAGGGGGCGCGTCTTACCGCCTGGGAACTGATGCAGGATGGTATTCCGGTCTCTCTGGTGTGTGATGGGGCCGCCGCCCAGCTGTTCCGACAGGGCGATACCGCCTGGGTTATTGTCGGTGCTGACCGCATTACCGCCAACGGTGATGTCGCCAACAAGATTGGTACCTATAGCCTGGCAGTACTGGCCCGCCATCATGGCATGAAATTCATGGTCGTCGCCCCCTCCACCACCTTTGACCTGAGCTTGCCATCCGGTGCTGATATCCCGATTGAACAACGGCCGATGACCGAAGTAACCCGTCTGCAAGGTATCCAGATTGCACCGGACGACTGCCAGGCCATCAACCCGTCGTTTGACGTTACTCCGGCCGGGTTGATCGACGCCATCGTGACCGAGCGTGGTGTGATTCATCAACCATCGGTTGCAACAGTGGCTGCTCTGCTGGCAACTCACTGACAAGGATATCGCCGAGGAGTATCATGGCACTTGTATTTGATCCGGAAGCTTTCCGTTTGGCCGCCTCTGACCTCTGTCGTTATGGCAAACAGCTATACGATCGCGACTGGTCTCCGGCCACCAGCTCCAACTACTCTGTACGCCTGAATGAGCACGGCTGCGCCCTGACCAGTTCGGGCAAGCACAAGGGGGAATTGACCCCTGCGGATATTCTGGCGGTCGACTGGCAAGGACAGGCCTGGACTGCAGGCAAGCCCAGTGCCGAAACCCTGTTACACACACAACTGTATCAGCGTGACCCCGCCATTGGCGCCGTGTTACACACTCACTCCAAAGCCGCCGTGGTGCTCTCTCATATCCACCCGACCAGTGAACTGATACTCAGCGGCTGGGAACTGCTGAAAGCCTTTTCAGGCCAGACCAGCCATCACTGCCAAATGGTGATTCCGGTGTTCGATAACGATCAGGACATCCACCGTTTGGCGCAGCAGGTTGAACAGCGCATGCAAGCCAGCCAACAAGGCCATGCCTACCTGATTCGTGGTCACGGGGTTTATACCTGGGGACAGAATCTGGCCGAATGCATGCGTCACCTCGAAGCACTGGAACACCTGTTCGACTATCAACTGGAACTCAAACGACTGAGGCAGCAATGAAACGTCCACCAAAACCAAGGTACATCACTCGTCAGAGCCTGACTCGTAAAGATCTCCGTACCTGGAATAATGGTAAACCCTCCCACGCCCGACGCAGTGGCTACATGCGCGCCGAGCTGGATATGGTGCAAGAAGAGCCCGGCAGCATCTTGCGTATTTACCCGGACCACGAAACCGCACAACTGTTATTTACGACCGACACTCACGCCCACATTCGCGAACGCCTGCAACAGGTGGGTGTACGCTTTGAACACTGGAGCACCGATACCGAGCTAACGCCCGGCGCTAGCGAGGAAGACGTCATTGCCGCTTACGCCAGAGACATCGACCGCCTGGTACAGGAAGAAGGCTATCAGAGCATCGACGTGGTCAGCCTCAATACTGACAACCCGAAAAAAGCCGAATTGCGTCAGGTATTTCTGCAGGAACACCGCCACAGCGAAGATGAAGTCCGTTTTTTTGTCGCTGGCGAAGGGCTGTTCAGCCTGCATATCGATAACAAGGTGTACGAAGTACTCTGCCTGCAAGGTGATCTGATCAGTGTACCGGCCAATACGCCACACTGGTTTGATATGGGTGACAATCCCGGTTTTATCGCTATTCGCCTGTTTAACAACCCGGATGGCTGGGTGGCCAATTACACCGGCAACCCCATTGCCGACCGTTTTAATCGCCTGGAAAACTGACCATGACGGTAACTGCCATTCTTACGGATATCGAAGGCACCACCTCTTCCATCGCCTTTGTCAAAGAGGTGCTGTTTCCTTACGCGGCCAGCCATCTGGCCGGTTACGTACGGGCCAACCAGCACGATCCTCTGGTACAGCAGCAGCTGCATGCTACGGCGCAGCTACTCGAAGAGGAAGCCCCCGGCAGTGGTATCAGCAGTGCGGATACCGATGCGCTGATCAATACCCTGCTGGAGTGGATCGCCACTGACCGCAAGGCCACTCCACTCAAGGTATTGCAGGGGCTGATCTGGGAAGCGGGTTACAAAAACGGTGATTACGTCGCACATATGTACCCGGATGCCACCGCCAATCTGAAACAATGGCATCAGGCAGGCATTCCTCTGTACGTGTATTCATCCGGGTCGGTAAAAGCGCAGCAGCTGTTTTTTGGCTATAGCCAGGATGGCGACTTATTGCCACTGTTTCGTGGCCACTTCGACACCACGGTCGGCGGCAAACAGCAAGTTGCATCGTACCGGGCGATTGCCCAACAGTTACAACGGGATAGCCGCGAGGTGTTGTTTCTGTCGGATATCAAAGCTGAACTGGACGCTGCCGCTGCTGCTGGCATGCAAACTTGCTGGCTGGTACGTGATGGCGAGTTGCCAACCCAATCACCTCACCCGGTAGTCAGCAGCTTTGACGATATCGTGCTCTAGCAGGCCGTTGAAATTCGTATCTGATTCGCTGATAGTGTTCAAAATTCTGTGTCACCCCTATAGTTTACCCTCTACAGGGAGTGACACATCACGAAATCGACATTCAAGCCTTTGCTAAGGCCCTCCAGTCCGGTCAGGATCTCAATGGCAAAGACGGTCTGCTAACACCTCTGATCAAGCAGATCACCGAAGCTGCATTAGGTGCTGAACTGGATGAACATCTGGGGCAGGATTCCCAGCCTAATCGTAAAAACGGGGCCTCCCGCAAAACCATTAAAACGGCTTCCGGGTCCTTTGAGCTGGAGACGCCACGGGATCGTAATGGCGCGTAAGTTGGCGCTGTTTTTTGCGAGCTTTTTGTTTTGGCAAAAACCGTGACAACTGTTAGCGTCCTTTGATTTGCCTTGTTATAGCGCTTCTGAGTGTTTCATTTCAAGCTTATCCAATTCTGTACATAAAAAATCATAGTAATTGCTAAAATGACTATTTAGTGTAACTAATTTTGAATTATCAACTAAAAACTCAGTTAAGTTACTTTCATCGAAAACAGGCACATTTGTCGTTGTTAAAAAATCATCAATGTCTTTGTATGCTCGACGGTATCTTGATAAGTGATTTACCCACTCATAATCATTTTTAGTAATAATTTGATCGATATGATCAAATTTATCTTTCAAAATATCAAACTGACTTTCAAGCTCTTTTTTATGTTTTTCGATATTTCCTGATAACTGATCTTTTACTTCTTCAGGTAAATCTGGGTTATTTCTAAGCTGATACTTAAATATATACCAAGACATTTTTTCATTATTGATCTTTCTTAAGGCTACTTTCGCACTCCATATATAGCCGAAGTATGGTCCTAATTTGATCTGCTTTATCCAAGTATTAACACCAATGATTGCCGCTATTGAAGCAACCAGTGTTGCACACCCTCCAAGAAAACTTCCAAACGCTCCGATATCTGCGAGACTTTGACTAAAAAGAACTCGATCTGACACATATCCAGAAATCATTATAAAAGCCCCGGCAGTTCCGACAGCAAAGCATAAAAAAGCCCAAAAAAACTTAAAGAATACATTCATATTATTATGATTACCATTGCGCTATAACGCCCTGTTAACAGGCTAAATATAGTTGGTTAAAATATGCGACGAAGGAGCATGAACCAACTGTATTTAGTCCTTGTTTAACAGCTTGTTAGGGCTTTCTTAGGATTGCTCATATCTATAAAGCTTGAGCTAGTTGACTTAAAGTCAGGTAGGTTGTCATACATGCTTTCTGTAATTTCCGGCAATTTATCCAAGTAGGGGGTAGTTCTACGGTTGCTAACAACTTTCGCTCTACTTGTTAATTCAGATTTGGAGTTTGCCGTTAATTTTTTCATTTCTCTAAGAACTCAACTATTTTTTTATCTTCTATGTCAGTTAAACAGAATTCTTTGACTCGTCTTGTAGCTGAATTTACACCATGTTTATAGGCTTTGGAAGTTCTCTGTTCACATACTTCAATCATTTTGATTGTCCCCTCAACTTCTTGTCGCCATATTCTTTTGTTTTTATCTAGAATATACTCCCAGTCTAGGATAGAACCATCAATATCTGCAAGTCCGTTTACAATCTCTACAGGTGAACCATAACGATCGCCCGGATTAGGCTTTAAACATTTATTTATCACTGTTTTCAACTTTCTAGGAATATGCAAAGGATATGCCTTTCTATCTGGGAAGTTACCAGCTCTTACATCACCACCAAGCTCTGGCCATGTTTTATACTTGCTAAATTGGCGGTCAAACTCTTTGTCTCCCACACACATTCGATACATAGTTAAACCAGCTTGATAAATATCAAATCTATTGTCAAAAACACATTGAGCATTACCGAAGTATTCTGGAGGAAATTGCTTTCCATATAGCACAGGCTGTTTTGCTAGGCCGTTTCTGTCCATTGGTTTTGATTGACCAAAATCCGCTAATAATGCTTCATTTCTATCAGAAATAAGAACATTGTCAGGCTTTATATCAAAATGAATCAAACCTTTTGAATGCACATTATGTAAGCCGTTTAAGAAATGAGTAGAGTATCTAATGATTTCTCTAACAGTAAGACTTTTTTTTGCCATCCTCTTTTTAAGAGAACCGTTACGATAAAAAGGCGAAGCCACATAAACTTTTTTGTCATCTTCACATGCATAGCAAACTTGAACTATATTCGGGTGCGTACTTTTATACAGCGCTTGTGCTTCTTCGAAGTAATCTTTAGAAGAAAAACCATGTTTTATTTCTATTTCTTTAATTACTATTTCTGCATCTAAATTTTGATCGTGGGCTCGGTATACTTTTGAGTTTTTACCTTCATGCCCAATTTCTTCTAACTTTTTAAATGATACTTGAGCTTTTTGATATGCAAACATTAAGCTAGTGCCCCCATTGCTGTCAAAACGGACTCTCGTGCCGGTCTAGTTCGACAAGCATCCCAATTATCGATCAATTCAAACACCTTATCTCCTTTAAATACGGATTCTAATTCTTTACCTGTCATATTTAGTTTCGAAGCGATTGAGTTTTTTCTACCAACAAAATATTGTTCAACATTGCTACTGGAAAATGCTTCTTGAATAACACCTTCAATGTGCAACCTTGTTACATCTAAGTTTTGTGCATTACTCTCCGCAACTCTAATTCCTGCAATTGAAATATTGTACTCTCGCAATATATCTAAAACACAATTTCGAATATATTTTAATTTCTCAGGAAAATCTAATGCTGCTGGAATTTTAATAAGCTCAATATTGATTATTTGGTAGTTTTCATTTTCAGTGCTAATAACTGAAAATGTTGTTTTTTTAGGTTCTACTCTGATTCCTAAAATATTCATACGATCCCTTTTGAGTGGACGGAGCCCTAACGCTTTGCTCACCGGCAAATTGCGAGCGTAGCGAGTAATTTATCCGCGTGCAGCAATTTGTTAGCGATTACTCTCCCGTAATTTGGACATAAGCTTCCAAACATACACAATACTCTGAACGGCTAAAACTAAAGTGAAAACCTCTACCAAGACAAACGACGTAGCGATCGGGTCATAGTTCTGAAAGTTTTCGAGTCCAAGAGAGCAGTAACCCTTAAAAGACGATGCAATAATACCGATGCTCGGCGGAAGATAAACCAGCATTATACATAGTGTAGCCAGCAATAGTGGTATCGCACGGGACCATAATACTGACTTAAGACTTTTCTCGAACTCCCCTCGGTCTTCCTTGTGCTGCGGCATAACCTTAGCTATTGCGTTAACAATATCATCATGCCAAAGCGCATACAGGACGCCTGTTATAGCCAAAAGAACACTTGCTGCAGTAAGAAGCTCATTCATTAGGAATAAATTTTTCCGTCAGTCTGGCATATGCGGCAGGGGATATTTCAAAAGTGGAAACACTACTTCGCTTTTTCTTTATTTGCTGAAGTGTTCCATCTATTGATGCAAGCGCCCTATTGAGCTCTTCGACAACATTTTGGCTGTTGATTGTTACCACATAGGGACCAGTATCACCCTCTTGCTGAGCAGACTCTAATGCCCTTCGTATTGAGTTATCGATGGCGTCACGTAGTTGATATTGAAATTTGGACATTACTGCCCGAATCAATGCTCGACTTTCTGTAGCGCTCGTTTGAAAGAGTCGGCAAACCTCCTGTTCGTCCGGGATCCTATTCTCGAACACATTTGTTATCAAGAGAAATAGTCGATATTCGTTGAGATCAGATCCACGCCTGAATATCTTCTGCCCCAAAAACATGGAAACATATTCCCTCAGCGCAGCTGTTGAATACGATGAAAGAGAATCTGATATATCGTCTATCGAGCAATCTAGAATTCGGGCTAGCTCTTGCTGATCCTCATCGCTGAGTTCAATTGTTGCATTTACTTCCATGCATCCTCCTTATCAACTTACGCTAACAGTTTATTAGTGCGCATGCGCGGTTTCTGGGCAAGTCGGTTTCTGGGAAATCACCGTAACTACTTGAATAATAGGAAGTAAAATCCATTTCCAGATCAGTCCATTCTGTGAAAGCGAGCATGCGCATTAACTCCTGTTCCTGTGTGCCTTGCGTATTAATCTGTCAACCTGCGCAACAACTTTCCGTATATCAATGCCTTAACGATAACAACGTCCGGGAAAGCGCGCAAGGCTTCTGAAAAAGCGCGCATTGATTTGGGCAACTTTCAATTATACTGGATATGCATACATATCAGATCAAGGAGTGATCAATGCTCAGGCCGACAAACCAGCGATAGAGCATGTTGTACTGAATCTGCTCGACCAGCTGCCGTTCGCTGCGAATACTAAATACTGAAGAGGATTTGCAGCAGAAAGGCTCTCAATAAACGCTCCGGAGGAATGGATCAGGCTGAGTTTCCAATCGGTGTGGGTGAGTGCCTGATCGAACAGGGTTTTGATGGATCGTAAAGGGTGATCGTGTAGAACCTTACCGAAGCCAGTAGGTATCAGGGATAAAATCAACAGCCTGCTAGAGACTGGAGCTGACGGGTACACCAGCCTGATGGCTGCGCGAGCGATCAACGACGATACTGGCATCCGACGACCATCCGCAGATGCCAGTATCCACACTCTCGACTCTCAAGCCATGTTCTGCTTGTTACCCCTGAGCAGTGATTGATAAGCAAGCACCAACCAATACCCGAGCGCCAATATCAGAAATGGCGATAATGAAAACGTAAGTGCTCTTCAATAAATGAAGCAATAAAGTAATAGCTGTGATCGTAACCGGCATGTATTTGCAATGTCAGTGGGTAATCACTTGCTTCTGCAGCAGCGGTCAGTGCCTCTGGCTTTAATTGCTCCACCAGAAAGTTATCCGCCTCTCCCTGATCCACTCGCGCTGGAATACGCACCGCTGGGTTTTTCATCAGCTCACTGGCATCGTGTTGCTTCCACAATTCACGGTCTTTACCCAGATAAGCAGTCAAGGCTTGCTGACCCCAAGGGCAGTTCACCGGATTACAAATAGGGCTGAATGCCGATACAGATGAAAACATACCCGGATTTTTCAAGGCGATCGTCAATGCCCCGTGGCCACCCATCGAGTGACCGGCAATTGCCCGTTTGGCTGTCACCGGGAAAGTCGCTTCGATCAGGGCAGGCAATTCGCTGACTATATAATCGTACATGCGATAGTGCTTGCTCCAAGGCTCCTGGGTGGCATTGACATAAAAACCAGCCCCCTGACCAAGGTCGTACTGGTCTGCATCGGCTACCTCTTCACCACGCGGGCTGGTATCCGGTGCGACAATCGCAATGCCCAACTCCGCTGCCACTCGCATGGCACCGGCTTTTTGCATAAAGTTTTCATCGCTACAAGTCAGTCCCGACAACCAGTACAGCACCGGTACATCTTGCCCCTGCACCGCTTGTGGCGGCAGATAAATCGCAAAGCGCATATCGCAGTTCAGTACTTCCGACCGATGCGTATATTGCTTGTGCCAGCCATCAAAGCTTTTGTTCTGACTAATCATTTCCATGGAAGTCCCCTTCAGATAGGTCAGACGCCTGCCAGCAGACGTCAGATGCAAATGGTTAAACGGCAATGCCGATGGCGGAGCTGGCCAGGCCAGACTTCCGCCATCTGGCATCAGGGGTTTCAGTAATGAATAACGGAACGGATTGATTTGCCTTCATGCATCAGGTCAAAGGCTTCGTTGATCTGATCCAGTGGCATGGTGTGGGTGATAAAGTCGTTCAGGGCAAATTCGCCAGCCATGTAACGTTCAACGATTTCCGGCAGCTCGGAACGACCCTTGACGCCACCAAACGCTGAACCGCGCCAGACTCGGCCAGTCACCAGCTGGAATGGGCGGGTAGAGATTTCCTGACCGGCACCGGCAACACCGATGATCACGGATTCGCCCCAGCCTTTATGGCAGCATTCCAGCGCTGAACGCATTACATCAACGTTACCAATACATTCGAACGAGTAATCCACCCCACCGTCGGTCAGGTCAACGATCACTTCCTGAATCGGCTTGTCGAAATCTTTCGGGTTGATGCAATCGGTTGCACCCAGTTTTTTCGCCAATTCGTATTTGCTTTCATTGATATCCACACCAATGATACGGCTGGCTTTGGCCATGGTGGCACCAATGATGGCCGACAGACCAATACCGCCCAGGCCAAAAATAGCCACGGTGGCACCTTCTTCGACCTTGGCGGTGTTCATCACTGCGCCCATGCCAGTGGTAACACCACAACCCAGCAGACACACTTCTTCCAGCGGGGCATCCGGGTTGACTTTGGCCAGAGAGATTTCTGGCAGCACAGTGTACTCAGAAAAAGTAGAGCAACCCATGTAATGGAAAATTGGCTCACCCTTACAAGTGAAACGCGTGGTGCCGTCTGGCATCAGGCCCTGGCCTTGTGTGGCACGTACAGCCTGACACAGGTTGGTTTTACCGGATTTACAGAACTTGCACTCACCACATTCGGCGGTGTACAGCGGAATCACATGGTCGCCTACTTTCAGGCTGGTCACGCCTTCACCAACAGACTCAACGATACCACCACCTTCGTGGCCCAGGATCGATGGGAAAATACCTTCAGGATCTTCACCAGACAGCGTGAAGGCATCGGTGTGACACACACCGGTCGCGACAATTTTTACTCGCACTTCACCGGCTTTTGGTGCAGCAACTTCAACTTCTTCAATCTTCAGAGGCTCTTTCGGGCCCCAGGCAATCGCGGCACGGCATGTGATGGATCCAGTCATGTTGTTCTCCTGCTGAGGATTTATTGTAAAACACCATTCTAGTTTTTCCCCACATGGATATAATCCCCTCAATTAACAATTTATCTTTACGGTGTAGAAATAATGGTGCAATGGGAAGGAGTCAGAGAATTTGTTGCCGTGGCCGAAACCAGCAGCTTTACCGCGGCCAGCCAACGGCTGAAACTATCGGTAGCTCAGGTCAGCCGCCAGGTTGCCGCACTGGAAGCCCGACTCAACAGCGAATTGCTCCACCGCACCACCCGCAAGGTGTCGGTGACGGAAGCCGGCCGACTGTATTATCAGCATTGTCGGCCTTTGCTTGATGGCCTGGAAGAAGCCGAGCAAGCGCTTAACTCCCTCAACCACAAAGCCACCGGACTGTTACGACTGACCGCACCGTTCACCTATGGTGAAAATCATATTTCCCTGTTGCTCAACGACTTCCTGCTGCTGCATCCCCAGGTGCAGCTTGAATGCCAGATGACCAACCAGAAACTCGATCTGATTGACGGCGGTTACGACCTCGCCATTCGCCTGGGCAAGCTGGAAGACTCCTCCATGAAGGCTCGCCGCCTGACCACTCGCCAGCAATATCTGTGTGCTTCGCCAGAGTACTTGAGCAAACGGGGCGAGCCCCATTCGCTCTCGGAGTTACAACACCACAACTGTTTGCTGGGCACTCTCGATTACTGGCGTTTTCGAGAGTACAACCGGGAAAAAATCCTCCGCGTCAGCGGCAACCTGCGCACCAACAGCGGCCTGGCGCTGGTCGATGCAGCCCTCAAGGGCATAGGTCTGGTTCAGCTGCCGAATTATTACGTCAAGGAACATATCGACAGTGGCGCACTGGTTGAGCTCTTGCCGCAATTCCAGCCGGAAGCCGAAGGGATCTGGGCGCTGTATCCGCACAGCCGCCACCTGTCGACCAAGGTCAGGCTGTTGGTGGATTTTCTGGCAGAGCGGCTCGGGAGTTGAGTTAACGGAAAATCAAGCAGCGGCCACGCAAATGCCGCAGGGATAAGATATATACCACCTGCGCAATTCTTTTTCCCAATACTGACACTGGACTACCTGCCCGCTGGTGCACAAGCTATACGGGTACATCAGCAAGCAGAAATCGGTTTGCTGAAATGTGATTATCCGCTGGCTTATACCGTGTTTACTGGAACATAAGCTGCTTGTATCTCTTGAAGTAACAGGAAAATGAATATGTCAGATTACATTGCAATGACTGCTGTTATTGAAGCCAGAACCGGTTGTGTAGAAGCATTGGAAAAACAGTTGCCAGAGTTCGAGAAAGTCACCAACGACGAGCCAGGCTGTGTTGAATTCAGGTTTTTTAAAGCAGCTGAAAAGCCAAACCAGTTTATCTTATGGGAGATTTTTACCAGTCAGGAATCACTGGCAACCCATATGAATGCGGACTATACCAAGGACCTTTTTGCTCTGGATTTAATACAATCAACTCAAGTGATAAAACACAGCAAAGTGATATAGAGGCTCTCGTTCGTAGGGGCTGTCAGCGGGGTGTTTAAAGACTATTAGCAAAGACTATTAGGACACCCACCGATCAAGGACGGACTATCAGCAGCGGACTATCAGCGGACTATCAGGACACCCACTTAAGTAGAGACTATCAGGACACCCACTAATCAAAAGACAAGACTATTAGGACACCCATTAATCAAGTAGCAGAGACAAGACTATCAGGACACCCACTTAAGAGCAGACTATCAGGACACCCATTAATCAAGTACTTTTGCCTGATTCCATTGCCGCGTCGCGATGTCATAATTGAAAATCATCAACTTCACGGACGGAGTTCGACTATGCCCAAGCCTCGTAAACAACAGGTCTCGATTGAGGCCACTCCTTATTACCATTGTGTTTCCCGCTGTGTTCGCCGCGCTTATCTGTGTGGAACAGATTCAGTGTCTGGCCAGAGTTACGAACATCGCCGCGGTTGGCTGGAAGAGCGTATTCTGGCGTTGCCGCAAATATTCGCCATCCAGGTTGCGGCTTATGCAGTGATGTCGAATCACTACCATGTGGTGCTGTTTATCGATACCCGACAGGTTCAGGCCTGGCAGACTATCAGGACACCCATCGATCAAGTACTTTTGCCTGATTCCATTGCCGCGTCGCGATGTCATAATTGAAAATCATCAACTTCACGGACGGAGTTCGACTATGCCCAAGCCTCGTAAACAACAGGTCTCGATTGAGGCCACTCCTTATTACCACTGCGTTTCCCGCTGTGTACGCCGCGCTTATCTGTGCGGAACAGATTCAGTGTCTGGCCAGAGTTACGAACATCGCCGCGGCTGGCTGGAAGAGCGTATTCTGGCGTTACCGCAAATATTCGCCATCCAGGTTGCGGCTTATGCAGTGATGTCGAATCACTACCATGTGGTGCTGTTTATCGATACCCGCCAGGCTCAGGCCTGGAGCGATATGGACGTTGTGCTGCGCTGGCATCAGCTGTTCAAGGGCAATGCGCTGTCGCAGCGGTTTGTGCAGGAAGAATTGCTCTCAGAGCCGGAGCAACATCGGTTGTCGATTCTGATTGAGGAATGGCGTTCCCGACTGTCGGATATCAGCTGGTTTATGCGCGTGTTAAACGAAGCCATTGCCCGCGAGGCGAATGCGGAAGACGACTGCTCCGGGCGATTCTGGGAAGGTCGTTTCAAGTCCCAGGCATTGCTCGACGAAGCGGCGTTACTCAGTTGCATGGCTTACGTGGATTTGAATCCAGTGCGAGCGAAAATTGCCGCGACGCTTGAAACCTCCGATCACACATCCGTTAGCCGTCGAATCAATGACGCAACAACGACGGTAAATACCGATGCCATCGAACGGCAATCTTCCGGGCTTTTGCCATTTGTTGGCCATCCGAAACAACATTCACCCGTGGGTATCCAAATGCCGTTGAGTGACTATCTGGCGTTAGTTGATGCAACCGGGCGGATAGCTCGCGGCGATAAACGTGGCGCGATTGATACAAGCGTATCGCCGATCCTCAGCCGAATTGGGCTGGATGACAATCAGTGGCTGACCATTAGTCAGCAATTCGAGCAGTGCTTCACAACCTTTGTTGGTAGCGAATCCAATGTTCGTTCTGCCTGCGAACGACTCGGTTACAAACGACCGACCGGTATAGCGCCAGCCAGACAGTTACTGGCAGGCTGATTGACTCCGACAAGCCCAGATTAACGCATTGCCTTGATCAGAGAACCGCGCTCTGAGGTTTTATTACGCCCAGAAGTCCGGTTTTACCCTCAATTATCACCAGTACACCCTGCCAGCGAGCATCAAAAACACACAGGCCGTCATAACGAAGTCAGAAATCGCAGAATATAGAGGATTGCTGAGCGATTTAATGATGGGTGTCCTGATTAATACCCATTTAATCGATGGATGTCCTGATTAACTCTGAGCGATTTAATAATGGGTGTCCTGATTAATACCCCGGATTAATACCCCCTAACACGCAGCTAACGACCTGCGCCTTCTGCTTGCACCGCCACCCAGCCTTCCATACCCGCACTGCCTGCCGTCTGAATCTGATCCGTCACATTGGTTTTCATATTCCAGGCCAGTTCGTGGAAGTAAAAAGCCACGGTGTTAATCGCCGGTTCGACAATCGCCACCAACCCTCCGACGAGCAAGTCTCCGGTCAAAGCATAAGCAACGGTAAAAGCGACAGAAAAGTGCATGACAGCAAAGGTTAATGTCTTGGTCATTTCAAGCTCCTCGCCAGTTGCCTGGTAGGCGTTGTCTGGCATTGATTAGGTACACAGACAGATTAACGCTTTTATAAAATAGTTAAAATCAAACAAAACTAAACACCTAATAGTTTATTTCTTAAAAAGCTATTGACGCTACAGACCCAGATTTCACCACGGCACGCCTGACGACCGATAGCCCTTCATGGTTAATGACTGCCTAACGAGTCAGCTGAGCCACCAGAACTGCCAAACGTTCCAGGCCAGGCCGAATCCGTTCAGTGGCTATCGATGAGTAGCCCAGCCGGAAACAGTTGAGTGGCCCATTCTGATCGTAATAACACTGGCCAGGTTCGATAATAATGCTCTGTTTCACCGCCAGGGATTGCAGGGCCAGGCTATCTAGCCCGGCGTCACCTTCAATCCAGTAAGCGGAGCCGCCAAAGGTCGGAGGGATAGTACTGACCGGCATCAGCTCATCAACCCCTTGCCGGATCAGTTGCCAGCGTTCTTCATACACTTCCAGCAGATGGCGAATCAGGCTGTCGTGGTAGCCCCGTTCAAGAAACAGTCCAACCGTTCGCTGATTGTTGGTTGGTGGGTGTCTTAGTATTAAGCGCCGTAATTCTCGCAAGGCGGCAACCAGGCGTTTGGGAGCTACGATATAGCCCATCCGTAAGCCTGGTGACAGGGTTTTCGACAGGCTGCCCACGTAGATCACGCGTTGATGACGGTCCAGGCTTTTCAGTGCCGGAGTCGGATGGGAAGCGAAGTTGGTTTCGCATTCATAATCATCTTCAATTATAAGAAAGTTATCGGCGGCAGCGCGTTCCAGCAGTGCCTTACGGTTGTCCAGCGGCATTGTGACGGTGGTCGGAAACTGGTGACTGGGCGTGGTAAAGACCACATCGCAGTGATCCAGCTGTTCATTTACCACCAGCCCGTTCCTGTCAACGGGCAGGGCCCGGGTTTTGGCCCCCACCAGGCGGGCGATACGGGACAGGTCCGGGTAGCCGGGATTTTCAAAACCGAACACCCGTCCAGGCCCAAGCAGGGCGTTCAGCAGCAGGTACAGCGCATTCTGGGCACCAACGGTAATCAATATCTCGTCGGCTTCTGCCCAGATGCCACGCCGCGGTAGCAACCGCGAACGAATCTGTTCAATCAGCAGAGGGTCATCGCTATTGTAATGATCCGATGACCAGCTTTTGACAGACTGGGTTCTGACCGAATCCAGGCTGCATTCCCGCCAACGCTTGACCGGAAACATGGCCGGGTCAAGCTGACCGTATACAAACGGGTATTGAGCCTGTTGCCAGCGCACCTGTCCGGGTTCCGCCAGCAGCTCCGGTTTGTCGATCAATAACCCTTGCCAGTCTGGTGTATGCCGGGTGTGGTGGTCATGGTCGCACGGCACCGGCAAGCAATCCTTGCGGATATCTGGGGCCGCGAAAAACCCGGCCCGTTGTCGCGAGATCAGGTAGCCATCATCAATCAATTCCTGATAGGCGATGATGACGGTATTGCGGGAGATCTTCAGCATCCTGGCCAATTCACGGGTAGACGGCAATTGCATGTCCGCCGGGATATGGCCTGCCAAAATCGCTTTGCTGATTTGCTCTCGCACTTGCTGCTGCAAGGTGTTGGTGCTGTCCGGGTTCAGGTGAAACAGTTGTTTGAACATGGTGTATCGGTACTTTTCCGGGTCGTTGTCCGACTCAAACGGCTGAGTGACTCACAGGATTCTATCAATCAACCGAGTCAAAAAGCCCGCCAATAACAGCCATAACCGAAAATCACCGGCCAGCACCACGCACTTGCACCACGCATTTATGCCATGGCGCGAATGGTTTCCTGCTTGCCCAGGTTGTACGGACTCGCCGGACGCGCCAATAAACGTTCATTGACCAACGCCTGTGCCAGTGAGCGATTACCATCCCGGATTGCAGCCTCCAGCAGGGTACGTGCCAGTACGTCACGCTGAGCCAGGCTGCCTCCGAATTGACCATTGCTGTTCTTGATTGGCCAGAGTTTGTTCACCGCTGTTTTATAGTCTCCTTGGCCAAAGGCCAAAAATGCTTCGCACACGGCCAGGCCGGTTTGTTTCACCATCTGGTAGTTGGTCGGGGCGCTATCGCCATGTACCAGATAGTCTTTCAGATCAGTGACGATATCCGTCGCCGTATCAAAGTCTCCCGCTGCAACGTGAGCAATCACAGCATGGGCATCGTTAAAGACATAAAACTGCTGTTTGTGTTTATCCATCCAGGAGTCGGCCAGTGCTTGGGCACGATGCCCCAGGTTCTGGTTTTCCAGATACAGCCGCCACAACACCGAGGAGCCATCCAACAAGGCCATTGGTGCCGGATTGACACTCGGGAAATGGACATATTTATCGTAAACCGCCACAGCTTCCTCCAGTTCACCGGTTTCCAGCAGGAACAGGTCAAGGTGGATGGCATTATGACTGATCATATCGTTATCCTTGTTCCAGTACGGTTCGTACTGGCGCATGAATGCCGCACCGTCCTGGAACTGGCCACGCATTTCCCGGGCGTGAGCCACCGCATGAATACCCCAGATGTCCCCCGGATTCATCGCCACCGCCCGCAAACCGTTGTCGGTGGCTTGCTCATAATGCCCGGCTTCTTCCTGGCCAAAACTCAGCATGCCCAGCAAGTATCCGTATAGTGGATGTTGCTGATCCCAACACGGCAGTACCCGGCCAACCCGGTCACGTAAATTCAGCACCTGCCCCAAAAAGAAGTCGAGTTGGTGGCCACTGAGCAGCGCCAGTATGTCTTGCGGGTATTCCACCAGCAGCTGATCAAAGATATCGGAGGCGGTCATCAGATCGCCTTTAACCCAGGGTTCCAGCGCCGCCAGGTGCATGCGTTCGCGGTGATTAAAGTGTGTGGCTGGCAGTGTCTGCAAGGCAGTGAGTGCCTCCAGCGCACCACCATGGTCATCCTTGTCGGTGGTCCACAAACACAGGTTGCCCTGCAGAATCAGTCCCATCACAAAGGCTGGATCGTCGTTCAACATGGCCTCAATGCGTGGTGATGGGTCTTTGAAACGACACAGCTCGCTAATGCCGGTGTTGTACAGCTCAACCAGCTGTGAAGATTGCGCAGTGATATCGAGATTGGTGATGTCTTTCATAGTGGGTGTCCTGTTTGGCCAGATTCTGGTGCTATGGCTCTCTGAGAACCAATCTGAGCATTGTGCTTGCGGAATACAGTAACCCTTCGAATCCAGAGCTATAGATCCAGATAGCCTGCTCTGTTGTGACACGGGCCTTCATGTGGACACTGCTGACAAACCTGATCCAGACAACTTATCGGGCGGTGGCTGATTTCAGTACAGGACGAGGATGGGAAGCAGCCATGGCGTCTGCTGCAACAACCTGTATGGCAGGATGCCTTGGCGGCTTATCAATCAGAAGGTGGAGATACTGAGCTGCGCGATAGCGGCATCACGCAACACGGTGGCCAATGGCAATTGGCCAGAAAGGACACAAGGACTCCACGGTTGTGAAACCCTTGTCGCCAGCTTATCGACCCTTGGGAGGTTCTGGCAGTTCGTCTTCTGTCAGTGTGCCGCTGCCGTCTTCATCAAACTTGTCAAAATCATCCAGCAGTGGCCCTTTTACCTCATCCTTGCTCAGCTCATTATCGCCATTGGTATCCATTTGTTCAAAGCTGGGTGGACGCTGTGGTCGATCATCGTCAGCGGCTACTGCTGTCAGACTATAAGCAGACAGAACCAATAAGGGTAAGGCGATCAAATTTTTTTTCATATCTATCCTCTATAAAATAAACACCAGCCGTTAACGGCTTTCCGGCCTTTACTCGTTGAGAAAACAAGGAGCAAAAACAGAGTGTATTACACGCCAGACAATGGCCTGGTTTCAGGAAAATCAGTTATTTTGAAATTAACAAACAGACGTTAGATCGTTGACTGTCAACCGCTCTGCTCCGCCTCCAAGTTCAGCAGGAACAGTACCAAACACTCAAGTCGACAAGTATAAGTCAATTGTAAATATTGTAATCCTTCGCAAACATACTCATAAAAACCCAATCTCTTAATAAAGATCATGGATAGCCACAATAAACTTGTGATCCAATAAACACCGTTTTCATTCTGTTTGTGCTGGAGATTGTCTGTGAGAATGCCTGAAATTTCTCTATCCAAAAATACAAAATTCTCTATCGGTTACAGTTTTTTGCTGCTCATACTTTACTTCAGCTCTTTTGTTTCTCCGATGGATGACAAGGGTTATTATGTTCGGCTGATTATTTTGATCAACCTGGTGGGGATTGCAGCGTTTTATCTGCAATTTCCATTAACCGGGCGTTTAAAGACATTTCCTTTATTCAAGAATATAAACTGGAGTGTGGCCAAGCATAAATCCATGGGGTACTGGATTGGTGGAATATTCTTTCTGCACCCGTTTCTGATTATGGCTCCCAAATGGATGTTATCCACAGCAGATGGCTGGCTGGCCATCAAGACGGTCCTGTTTGCACCTGAGATGCTCACCGGCATTATCGCCTGGATACTATTATTTGTTTGGGTTGTTTTTTCAGCGTTAAAAAAACAACTGCCATTAGGTTATGAGGTATGGCGTTTCTGGCACACATTGGGTTTTATTGTTATTACCATTCTGGCAACGCTCCATATCACGGCGGTTGGCAGTCATGGTCAGTTACAGCCCGTATTTAATAGTATCTTCTGGGGGCTGTGTTGTATCGCTGTTGCTATTTCTTTTTACAACTACGCCATCAAGCCCAAAACGCTGCAAAAACATGCTTTTGTTATCCGGTCAATCGAAAAAATCAGTAGCACTGACTGGCAACTGACACTGACAGGAAAATCACACACAGCGTTTGATTTTGACGCCGGTCAATTTGTCTGGATTAATACACATGTTTCCCCTTACAGTCTGGATTACCATCCTTTTTCTATCGCTTCGTGCACCCAGTCCCTGCCTGATATTTCTTTTGTTATCAGAGAGCTGGGAGATTACACCCGCCAGCTCGATCAATTGTCGGTCGGGCAAACCGTCTACCTTGATGGCCCCTTTGGCCAGCTGACTCTCGATGCCAGCCAAAAAGCCAAAGGCATCACTCTGGTTGCCGGAGGAGCCGGTATCGGGCCAATGTTGGGGCTGTTACGCCAGCTGGCCGCAAACCATGACCCTCGCCCTGTCCGCTTACTCTATGGCAACAAAAAGCAGGATCAAATAGTGATGTATAAAGAGATCAAAGCGCTGGAGCAGTCCATGGTAGATTTCAAATCGCTATTTGTCTGTGAAGTACCCACATCGGACCCTGACATTCATCACGGTATTATCGATAGCAACAGCCTGGCAATCACTATCCCAGAACCACAACACTGGGCTGTGTATCTTTGTGGCCCAGAGGGAATGATGCAGAGCGTTCAAAAAGATCTGGGGTTGTTGCATATCCCGAAAAACAACATCATTTGCGAAGAATTTGACTTTTAATAACCAACCCGGGACGTTTCATTATGCCTATTCATCAGATTTCTGGCTGCATTGGTTGCGAGTCATGTATTAAAAGCTGTCCGACCGATGTGATAAAACTGGATCAGGAAACCAAAAAGGCCGTGATCGCTTATCCAGAAGACTGCCAGATTTGCCATTTGTGTCGCCTGTATTGTCCGGTCGGAGCAATCACCATTACGCCGGAAAAAAGCATCCCTGTTATGGTTTCCTGGAGATAACATGAGCAAGCAAGACACCCAATCCGGGCAAAGCGGATTATCCCGGCGTCAATTTATCGGCCTCACCGGCGGTGCTGTCGGCGCAGCCATTGGCAGCTATGCGCTGGGTCAGCATTTTCTGGGGCAACCGCCAACCATCAACAAACGCAAAATCGAATCCGCCGAATTCACCACCGACAACCAGACCACCGATGTGCTGGTGATTGGTGGCGGAATGGCTGGCCTTTTTGCCGCCGTCAAGGCACATGATGCCGGGGCCACGGTCGCCATGGTATCGAAAGGCCGCCTAGGCAGCTCCGGCCTGACGCCTTTTGCCAAAGGTATTTTTTGTTACGACAAGCATAACAGCCAGATCAGCCTGGATGAGTTCGTAGAAAAAGTAACGGAATCCGCCATAGATACCAACAATCCGGTATTTACCCGCCAAATGGCCGAACACTCTTATGATCGGGTACAGGAATTAAAAGCCTGGGGATTCTTTGATTCTCCCCTGTACAACCAGTCGTTTATGCGGCCCATCGAAGAACGCCGCATTCCCTTGCACGAACGCATCATGATTACCCATCTGGTCAAGCAGGATGGTCGTGTTGTGGGAGCCTCCGGTTTCAGTCTCGACAGCCCCAAAATCATCCACTTTCACGCCAAAACCGTTGTGCTGTGTACCGGCTCTGGTGGCTTCAAGCCCAATGGCTTTCCGGTCTGCGACTTGACCCACGACGGCAGTATCATGGCCTATAAGATTGGTGCCAAGATCACCGGCAAGGAATGGAACGATGGTCACCCGGGATCCGCCCAAAATTCAGGCTCCAGTTATGACAACTGGCATGGTCAAATTGAAGAAAAGCCATCCACCACGGGGATTGAGGTACACCACGATCTCGGCGTTGACCTCAATTATCAAGCCTATAATCTGGGTGCTCCGGTCACCATGGCACCACCCGGAGCCCAAACAGACACCGAATTGAGTGGTGGCCCATGGATACCCGACGCATTCAGGCACCCGGACCGTCGCCCGCCCATGCCACCACCAGAGCTAGGCCTGGCAGCGCTGTTTGGTAAAGGCAGACCCTCCGGCCCTCCAGGTATGGGTGGCGAACAGGTGGGAGGCTCCAGTGCCGGCATGGCCATTCACAAATCCGAAGGACTGGTTCCCATAAATGAAACCGGCCTGAGTACCGTTGCAGGTTTGTATGCTGCCGGTGATGCGCTGGGTTCTTATATGTCGGGCGGCATCTACACCCAGATTGGCTCGTCACTGGCCGGTTCAGCCGTACAGGGAGCCATTGCCGGTGAAGCAGCCGCCAAACAAAGTGCAACCTTGCCACACAATCCGATCAGCGCTGCCAACCAGCGCTACAATACCGAGCAAATCCTGGCTCCATTGCTGCGTGAGCGGGGCTACAGCCCGGCCTGGGTCACTCAGGTTCTGCAGGGCATCATGATTCCGAATTTTGTTTTATATATTAAAAAAGGCCGTTTACTGGAAGCCGCTCTGGCTTACATCGAAGAACTGCGAGACCACCACAGCCCGATGTTAATGGCTGAAGATTTACATGCATTACGTCTTGCTCATGAAACAGAAAACATGATTATTACTGCCGAAATGAAATTAAAGGCATCGATCATGCGTACCGAAAGCCGCTGCAGCCATTATCGCCTCGACTACCCGGAGGTCGATAAAGAAAACTGGCAGGCCTGGATCAACATAGAACAAGGCCCGGATGGTGAGATGCTATTCGAAAAACAGCCTTTTGATATGTGGCCAAATTTCCCGGCAAACCCTGTCGCTAACGGATGATAGCGACCAATAAAGAACCATAATCGCATCATTGGTTTCATTATTCCGTAATATTATTATGTTCTGTCCCTGACCCGCCACCCTGCAGCTGCTCAAACAAGCTGCAGGTACTTTCTTTGCTCCCAACCTCCTCCTTACCTCCTCCCCTGTTCTGTCTGCAGTGCCAAATGAGCCAGTAGCCTGCTTATCCAGCAATAGCCGTGCAAGAGTAAAAAAAAATCGCTAACATTACGGAACTTTACAGCGCCAACAAAAGATGACTTTTTTATGACTCTATTTTCGTCATACCAGGCAGCGAATACCCAGTGACGAGAAAAAGATCAAGCTTGACCAGGCCGTGAAGTAATACGCATCAATCGCTTTATCACATAGATCAATATCAGGACCCGGATATGATGACACGCTCACTGCTTGCTATAGCCATTGCCACACTGGGTGCAGCCAGTGTTCAGGCAACCCCTTTCTTGCCGATGGACGCCCGAGGGCTTGCTATGGGTAATACCGGTGTTGCCAGTGCCCAACGTGCGCACGCGCCGGCCTACAACCCCTCGCTGCTATCACAAGCCGAACACGATGATGATTTTGCCATCCTGTTTCCACAGCTCGGACTTTCCATCGCCGATGAAGAAGAAATGTACGATACCTTCATCGACATGAATGACGAATTGATTCCTGAATTTGAAGCTCTGTTTGATAACGCCGAAAATAACAACTTCAACCAGCACCTGGAAGAACTGGATAATGCCTCCCAGGCCTTGTACGACGCACTCGACAGCCTGAGCGCAAACGATGTCAATAATGTCGATGAAACCATCGCCGAACTACGCGCCAAAAACAACAACTTGCAAAGTGCTCTGGACACCGTCAATGACGACCTGAAACAGGTCGACAGCCTGACAGACCAGCTGACCAGTGATCTGACTTCTATCTCCGGCAACCCGTTCAGTGGCCGTCTGGGCACTTCTGCCGCCATTGCCTTGCCCAGCAAACGTTTTGCCGCGGCCATCAGCTTGTCTGCCAACGTGACCTTTTCTGGCCGCGTTGGCTACAGCTCGAACGATAACAACCTGATTAACGGCTATGGTGATGCCGCCAGTGGTTACGTCGACGATGCCGACGCCCTGAGCACCGACTTCGACGCGCTGCTCAACGATGCCGAGAACGGTGATGTGACAGAAGATGATCTCGACTGGATTACCACTCAAGCCGAAAATACCAGCAACTACACATCCGACAGCATCTCCACCGCAGCCGGTGATATCAGTATCATCGAAAATGGCCAGCTGAGCTCTGAAGCCGAAGATGCCGACATGGACTCCTATCTGGAAATGGTGGGTGTTGCTGTCTCTGACCTCGGGGTTTCCTTTTCCCGGGAGTTCAGCATCTGGGACAAAAAAGTGGCCATTGGTATCACACCGAAATACCAACGCGTTATCACGCTTCACTATGCCGCAGAAGCCGACTATGAAGGTGATATCGACGAGCAGGACCTGGAAGATGCTTCCGAAACCTTTAACCAGTTCAACGTCGATCTGGGGGCTTCCTTCCGTTTTGGAGCCACCAACAAATGGGTATTTGGTCTGGTTGGTAAAAACCTGATTGGCAAAACCTATCAAGCCAAGGAAGTGGTGATTCGCGGCTCAGCAGACTCAACCACTCTGGCAGGGCCAAAAATATCCCTAAACCCCCAGTTCCGCGCAGGCCTGGCCTTTAATGGCAACTGGACCACCGTCGCCCTGGACGTTGATCTCACCGAAAACGACCCGGTTGCCTGGGAAAACCCCACGCAATATGTCGCTGTCGGCGCAGAATTTGATATCTACAACACCTTGCAGCTGCGGGCCGGTTACCGCACCAACCTGAGTGTCTCCGATGCCGAAGTCGCCTCGATCGGTTTCGGCTTCTCGCCCTTTGGCGTGCATATCGATATAGCCGCCATGGCCAACCCCAACGATGTTGAAAAAGAAGCCGGCATCGCTCTGGAAACCGGTTTTTACTTTTAATACCTCGGTCTGACACGCCCAGCGGGTGTCACACCAACCCGAAAACGCCGGCAGGTGACAAGCCCGCTGGCGTTTTTTATGCTTGTCGTTCTGGCAAGACAAGCAAAGCCAGACAACCCACTCGTTCAGGATAACCAACATCATGCAGCCTTATCTGGTCGGCGGTGCCGTCCGCGACGCACTACTGGGCATTCCGGTAAAAGATCACGACTGGGTTGTGACTGGCGCAACACCACAACAGTTGCTCGACCAGGGTTATGAACAGGTCGGAGCCGATTTTCCGGTATTCCTGCACCCGGACACCCACGAGGAATACGCTCTCGCTCGCACCGAGCGGAAGTCCGGCAACGGCTATCAAGGTTTCGAATGCCGTTTCAGCCCCGACATTACACTGGAAGAAGACTTGCTGCGACGGGATCTCACCATCAACGCCATGGCGCAGCAAGAAGATGGCAGCCTGGTTGACCCTTATGGCGGCCAACAGGATTTGCACAACCGGCTGTTGCGCCATGTTTCTCCGGCGTTTTCAGAAGACCCTTTGCGGGTATTGCGGATTGCACGTTTTGCCGCTCGTTTTGCATCCCTGGGCTTTACCGTCGCCGACGAAACCCAAACCCTGATGCGCGCCATGGTAGCAGCCGGTGAGCTAGACCACCTGGTGCCAGAGCGGGTCTGGCAAGAAACCCAACGCGCCTTGCAAGAAAACCAGCCTGCGGTCTATTTTCAAACGCTGCGTGACTGCGGCGCACTGGCGGTCTGGTTCCCGGAAATCGACGCCCTGTTTGGCGTGCCACAACCGGAACAGCATCACCCGGAAATCGACTGCGGCATCCATGCCCTGATGTCACTCACCGCGGCAGCACGTCTCTCCAGCCTGGTGGCAGTCCGCTGGGCGGCTCTGACCCACGATCTGGGCAAAGCCCTGACCGCACCAGCAGAATGGCCGCGCCATATTGGCCACGAAACACGAGGCATCAAGCCGGCCAAGCAACTGGCCAAACGCCTGAAAACCCCAAAAGATGCTGCCGAGTTGTCGTTGCTGTCCAGTCAATGGCACACCCATGTGCACCGGGCACTGGAATTACGACCAGAAACCATCTTGAAGTTATTCGATGGGGTGGATGTCTGGCGTCGGCGGGAGCGGTTTGAGCAACTGCTGCTGGTTGCCAAGGCGGATTCCAGAGGCCGAACCGGTTTTGAAGACTGCGACTACCCGCAAGTGGAGTATTTGCAACGCGCGCTGGCAGCAGTACTGACCATCAGCGCCCAGGACATTATCGCCACCGGTATTAGCGGAGCCGCTATTCGACCCGCACTGGCAGCCGCCAGAAAAACCCACCTGGAAGACTGGAAAGCGCATCAGGCATCGTGATGCCTGGTCTTAGCCATCAGGCAGGTTGCTTGAAACAGGGCACTCGCCCTTCGACATCCACCGGCGGCGTGATTTGCTCCAGCGGTTGCAAGGCCAATGCTGGCCAAAAACTGTCAAACCGCTGATGACTCGATGGGCAACTCAGGTCCGGTGCGATATCCAGCAACGGCCGCAACACAAAAGCACAGCGACGGATATCACCACGCGGTAACGAATGGCCTTCGTATTCACCAACCAGATCGTTGTACAGCAACACATCCACATCCAGCGTACGGGATGAAAATTTCACCGCATCGGGAGCGCGGCCAAAATCCCGCTCCAGCTGCTTGAGCACACGCCCCAACGCTTGTAACGACAAGTCGGTCGAGATCTTGACCACCAGATTGATAAACGCCGGGCCATCAAACCCCATGGCTGGTGAGCGGTACCAGGGCGACACCTGTTCCAGCCCAAACTGCTGCTCCAGTGCCACCAAGCCAGCCACGATGTTTTCTTCTGGCCGCTGGTTGGAACCGATCCCCAGAAAGACAACCGCCATTACAAGACTCCTCGCTCAATTTTTAACCCGACAGCCCGCGCTTGCGGCACCACTGCCGGCTTTTCTACCCGGATCGACAACCAGGGCATGCCAAATTCTTGTAATAACCCGTCAGACAAGCGCTCCAGCAACGATTCCAGCAACTGGAAGTGCTGCTCACGCACAAACCCTTCGATATATTCAGTAACCGCCTGATAATTCAGGGCAAACGCCAGATCATCGGTCACCGCGGCCTGACGAATATCCCAGGCCATTTCCAAATCAAACACCAACGGCTGGCGAACCTGTTTTTCCCACTCAAATACACCAATGACGGCGTCCACCCTGAGGCCTTCAATAAACACTCTATCCATCGATGGCGATCTCCATTGCTGTTACTCCGGCGACAGCCGGTAAATCCACCAAAGGCCAACGGGGAACAACCGCCACCGCCAAATCTGAAGATTGACCCGCAGCCAAACGTTGTGCTCCGGCGTAAGCGATCATGGCACCGTTATCGGTACAAAACTCCAGACGGGGGTAATACACCGCTCCGCCCATGGCTTCCGCGGTATCTCGCAACTGCTGGCGCAAGCGGGTATTGGCACCGACCCCACCAGCAATAATCAGCCGCTTGATACCGGTTTGTTTCATCGCCCGTTTGCACTTCAGCGACAAGGTATCCACCACCGCCGCCTGAAACCCGGCAGCGATATCAGCCTTGTCTTGTTCTGCCAATACACCATCAACAGCCATCGCCAGGATTTTGGTACGGGTAAAGGTTTTCAAACCACTGAAACTGAAATCCAGACCAGGCCGGTCGGTCATTGGCCGCGGGAACGTAAAGCGTTTGTCGTCACCGACCAGCGCCAGCTGACTCAGAGCCGGGCCGCCAGGGTAAGGCAGTCCCATCATTTTGGCCGCCTTGTCGAACGCTTCTCCGGCCGCATCATCCAGCGAATCACCGAGCAATTGATACTGACCAATACCGTCCACCTGTACCAGCTGGGTATGGCCACCCGAGACCAACAGGGCGATAAACGGAAACTCCGGCGGATTATCTTCCAGCATGGGGGCCAGTAAATGGCCTTCCATATGATGAACGCCAATCGCCGGTTTTCCCAGCGCCCAGGCCAGGCTGCGGCCAAAACAGGCCCCAACCAGCAAGGCTCCAACCAACCCAGGCCCCGATGTGTAGGCAATGCCGTCGAGATCGTTTACCACCAGACCGGACTCCGCCAGCGCTTCATGAATCAGTGGCATCACCTTGCGAACATGATCCCGCGAAGCCAGTTCCGGCACGACACCACCATATTCCGCGTGCACGGCAATCTGGGAATACAACCGGTGCGCCAGCAATCCACGGCGGGTATCGTAAACGGCAATACCGGTTTCATCACAAGACGTTTCCAGCCCCAATACAATCACGCCACACCCTTCAACACGTTCATTCATCTGCTCCTGATTTTGGTCGACCGCCACCAAGAATATCTTGCAGCAACAGCCAAGCCGCCCATAATACGGCCCAGTTGATCGAAAGCCAACCAAACAGACCGCCAGGGCTTTGCATTCCGCTGCAAAAAACATTAGAATGCCCGCCCTCTAACTGGGGTCCGTGCAGGAGTTTCCTGAATCATCGGCCTCGACAAAAGAATTCAGCTAAAACGTAGGTGATTGGATGCCCGCTGTAAAAGTTAAAGAAAACGAACCATTTGACGTCGCTCTGCGTCGTTTCAAACGCTCTTGTGAAAAAGCCGGTGTACTGTCTGAAGTACGTCGTCGTGAACACTACGAAAAGCCAACCTGGATCCGTAAACGCCAGGCTGCTGCTGCCGTCAAGCGTCATCTGAAAAAAGTACAACGTGAATCACGCAAGCTGGTTCGCCTGTACTGATTTTTGTTCTGAATAACAACAGGAGCCATCATGAGTACTTTGGTTGAACAGGTAAAAGCAGCAGTAAAAGACGCCATGCGCGCCAAACAGAAAGACCGGTTGGGCGCCTTGCGATTATTAACTGCTGAGTTCAAACGAGTGGAAGTGGACGAGCGCATCGACGTAGATGATGCCCGGGCTCTGGTTATTCTCGACAAGATGACCAAACAACGTCGCGATTCTATTGCCCAGTATACGGCAGCAGGTCGCGATGAGTTGGCAGCCGTTGAGCAATTCGAAATTGATGTGCTTAGCGAATTTCTGCCAGCAGCTCTGAGTGAAGATGAGCTGAGCCAGCTCGTTGCTGATGCCGTTGCACAATCCGGTGCTGCCTCCGTGCAGGACATGGGTAACGTTATGGGCATCCTCAAACCACAGGTGCAAGGCCGCGCAGATATGGCGCAAGTCAGCCGAATGGTGAAAGCCATACTCGGTTAAGCGGCTGGACAGACACCAACGCCAGAGTCAAAACGCCACTTTTTTACAGTGGCGTTTTTTGTTTTCTGCTATCTTTATTTACGCTATACCGCAGGTGTAGTTGTCGACGGGTTGAATAATCGATGGCGGGCCGGATACCACAAGCATTTATTGATGAACTGCTCTCACGCACCGACGTTGTCGATGTGGTAGACAGTCGCGTCAAGCTTAAAAAGGCCGGCAAAAATTACTCCGCCTGCTGCCCTTTCCATAATGAAAACACCCCCTCGTTTACCGTCAGCCGCGAGAAACAGTTCTACTATTGTTTTGGTTGTGGCGCCTCCGGCAGTGCGCTGAAATTTGTGATGGAATTTGACGGCCTGAGCTTCCCTGATGCCGTCGAAAAACTGGCCGCCAGTGTCGGGTTGGATGTCCCTCGCGACCAGCAAAGCCAGGATATGGTACGGCAGCAGCAAGAACAGGACCCCCTGTATCGCCAACTGTCTCACTCCAGTGATTTTTTCAGTCGCCAGCTACGTCAGCATGACCAGCGCCAGCGCGCCGTCGATTACCTGAAAAGCCGAGGCCTCTCCGGCAAGGCAGCCAAGTTTTTTGCCATTGGCTACGCCCCGCCCGGCTGGGACAACCTGCTCGATGCTCTGGGCCACACTCCCGGCGATATCAAACAACTGATCACATCAGGCATGCTGATCGAAAAAGACGACGGCCGTTGCTATGACCGTTTCCGCGATCGCATCATGTTCCCGATACGGGATATCCGTGGCCGCGTCATCGCCTTTGGTGGCCGCGTGCTGGGCGACGAAAAACCCAAATATCTCAACTCGCCGGAAACGCCGATATTCCAGAAAAACAAAGAGTTGTATGGCCTCTACGAAGCCCGCAAAATTCGCCAGAAACTGAATCGCCTGATGATCGTCGAAGGCTATATGGATGTTGTCGCCCTGGCCGAATACGGAATTCACTACGCCGTTGCCACCCTCGGTACCGCTACCAGCGAGCATCACTTGCGACGGCTGTTCAAAATGGTGCCCGAACTGATTTTCTGCTTTGACGGCGACGCCGCTGGTCGCACCGCCGCTGCCCGGGCCATGGAAACCGTGTTGCCCATCCTTGAAGATGGCCTGCAAGCCCGCTTTTTGTTTTTACCCGATGGTGAAGACCCGGACACCCTGATACGACAGGAAGGCAAAGAAGCCTTCGAACAGCGCCTGAACCAGTCCCGCCATCTGCCAGAGTTTCTGTTTGATCACCTCAAACAACAGGTCGACTTCGACAGCCTGGATGGCAAAGCACGACTGGACCAACTGGCCGCGCCACTGATCAGCAAGATCCCGCGTGGCACCCTGCGCGACCTGATGACCGCTGAACTGGAAAAACAGCTGGGCGTGCAAAGCCGGGCAATGAACAAAATCAACAGCGCCGATGACGATCACACACCACCTGCCAGCCAGAATCACCAGCCAGCAATCGAGCGCCATCCACACTCAGATAACGTGCCCGCCTGGCTCGATGATGACACCACCGATACCAGCCACTCCTACAATAACCAGACCGGTCAAAGCGGTTCCGACAACAGTTCCGCCAGCGACAGCCAACGCATGGTAGCGGCAGTGGAACGCGCACTGTCCGCCCTGATACGCAATCCGGCACTCGCCAGCCAGCTGGACCCCGTCGACTTTGAGCCCCTCACCGAGCGCGAACAACTCTTGCTGGAAGTTATGAAAAAGCTGCATCAGTCGCCACAATCCAGCAGCGTTGGACTACTCATACAATGGATAGGCACCCCCTTCCACACCGAGCTGACTCGCCTGGCCAACCACAACGAAACACCGGTCAGACCCGTTCTTGCCGAAGTTGGCAATGCCATCAAGCGCCTCTGTGCCCGCCAGACGGAACGTGAATACCAGTCACTACTGGCACGCTACCAGCACAAGGAAAGCCGCCGCCAAATGAGCGCCGACGATATAAAACAGCTGAAAACCTACCAACGCCAACGCCGTGAACTCACCGCCGGACGTGGCGATATTTACCTGAACAACCCACATCAGCGTTAGATCCGGTCTATGCTGCTTGAAAACACAAACATTCACCCCCATATGGATAAGTCGTATCAGAAATGCCCCGACTCAACACAAAGAGTCCTTGTTGTATATTTTTATTCACAGCCCGGATGGAACCCATCCCCTTGGTGCTGGCCTAAAACCGGTCAAAAAGATATACTTCGGCGCTTTTCTTGCCACGCCTGATACCAACGGATCACAGGGCCCCTATGTCTGCGAATACCCAACAGTCCCGATTGAAAGAACTCATTGCCAAAGGTAAAGAGCAAGGCTACCTCACCTATGCTCAGGTGAACGACCATCTGCCAGATGACATTGCCAACCCGGATCAGGTTGAAGACATCATCCGCATGATCAACGACATCGGCATTCCGGTATCAGAAGTGGCACCGGATGGCGAAGCACTGTTCATGAACGATGCTGCCGACGATGCTGCCGCTGAAGAAGCCGCTGCTGCATTGGCATCCGTTGAAAGCGATGTTGGTCGCACTACCGACCCAGTCCGTATGTACATGCGCGAAATGGGCACCGTTGAGCTGCTGACCCGTGAAGGCGAAATTGTTATCGCCAAGCGTATTGAAGAAGGCATCCGCGAAGTGATGTCAGCACTGTCCTATTACCCGGGCGCCGTACAGACCATCCTCAAGGCATTTGCAGACGCCGAACAGGACCCGAACCGCATTGGTGATATCTTCAACGGTTTTATCGACCCTTCCGATGAAGACCCGGAACCCGGCCCACAAAGTGGCCCTGATGCCGTTGTCGAAGAAACAAACGACTCAGACAGCGATGACGACGATGACGAAGAAAGCGGTGGTATCGACCTGACCGAGGTTAACCGTCGCTTCGAAGAAATCTACGACGCCAACGAAGCAGTGCTGGCCACGATTGAAAAACATGGCCGCGCCAGCAAACAAGCCGAAACGGCCCTGTCTGAACTGGCCTCTGTCTTTGCGCCGATCAAGCTGTCGCCCAAGTACTTTGAACGACTGGTCGTCGCTGCCCGTGAATCATTGCACGTCATTCGCACCCAGGAACGTCAGATCATGATGATGATGACGCGCAAGTGCGGGATGGATCGCAAGGACTTCATCAAGTTTTTTCAGGGCAACGAAGTTGATCATGACTGGATTGAAGGCCTGATCGCCTCTAACAAGCCCTACTCGAAAAAACTCGACACCTACAAGCTCGATATTTTCCGTGCCCAACGCAAAATACAAGCCGTTGAAACCCGTGTTGGCCTGAGCATCCCGGAAATCAAGGAAGTAAACCGCCGTGTTTCCATCGGTGAAGCCCGCGCCCGCCGCGCCAAGAAAGAAATGGTGGAAGCCAACCTGCGTCTGGTTATCTCGATCGCCAAGAAGTACACCAACCGGGGTTTGCAATTCCTGGATCTGATTCAGGAAGGCAACATCGGCCTGATGAAAGCCGTCGACAAATTCGAATACCGTCGTGGGTACAAGTTCTCGACTTACGCCACCTGGTGGATTCGTCAGGCAATCACCCGTTCGATTGCCGACCAGGCACGCACCATTCGTATTCCGGTACACATGATTGAAACCATCAACAAGCTGAACCGTATCAGCCGCCAGATGCTTCAGGAAATGGGCCGCGAGCCAACCCCGGAAGAACTGGCAGAACGAATGGAAATGCCAGAAGACAAAATCCGCAAAGTACTGAAAATCGCCAAAGAGCCTATCTCCATGGAAACGCCAATCGGCGACGATGAAGATTCGCATCTGGGTGATTTTATCGAAGACGCGCATTCCGAGTCTCCGATGGATACCGCCACCAACGATGGCCTGACCGAAGCGACCCGCTCCGTCTTGTCTGGCCTGACGGCCCGTGAA
This sequence comes from Oceanobacter sp. 3_MG-2023, assembly GCF_030688925.1. Taxonomy (NCBI): domain Bacteria; kingdom Pseudomonadati; phylum Pseudomonadota; class Gammaproteobacteria; order Oceanospirillales; family Oceanospirillaceae; genus Oceanobacter; species Oceanobacter sp. 3_MG-2023. Next base: position 4,438 of record NZ_JAUYVX010000013.1, on the reverse strand, counting down.
GCCAAAGTGCTGCGTATGCGTTTCGGTATCGATATGAACACCGATCACACTCTGGAAGAAGTGGGTAAACAGTTTGACGTGACCCGCGAGCGTATCCGCCAGATCGAAGCGAAGGCATTACGCAAGCTGCGTCATCCCAGCCGCTCAGATCACTTGCGCAGCTTTATCGACGAATAGTCGTGTAATCGGCCAGCGTGATATAAAAAAACCGGCTTTGCGCCGGTTTTTTTATATCTACTCTTTGCATAGTCACGAGCGCCAATTTATAATCAGCGCCCTGTTTTTGCCAGTTATGGCAGCAACCAGAGGCGTGCGACCGCACACCTCGATCAGAAGGGCCTTTAGCTCAGTTGGTTAGAGCATCCGACTCATAATCGGCAGGTCCCCAGTTCAAGTCTGGGAAGGCCCACCATTTAAACCTTTAAAATCAGATAGTTATAAACCTTTCCTGATTTCTTATCCTTCCCGCCGGGGTTCAGAAAGACGTAACCCCAACCAATCTTCTCCAACACGATTCATCAAAGCGCCGAACGCTAATTTTTCCGGGGTTACATCATCTACATACCCATACATAACGATAGCCTTTACAGCCTCTAACTGCCCGATTAGCTTTACTGGCGAGGCGCATCAAACCCTCACCCATCCAGCCAAATAATACGCTTGACGATATATAAGCTGCAGGGTATTTTTTGAAGAAAGTAGGGACAGTACATGACGTGGGAAATATTAGTCACAGATGAATATGAGGGCTGGTTTCTAGATCTAACTGACGCGGAACAAATTGACGTTCAAGCAATGGTAGATGTTCTGGAAATCAAAGGCCCTAATCTTGGCCGCCCTCAGGCAGACACAATCAAAGGCACAAAGAAGGTCAAAAACCTTAAGGAGCTGGTCATTCAGCACGCAGGAAAACCATATAGAGTTTTCTATGCCTTTGATCCCAAACGACGGGCTGTTCTTCTATGCGGTGGTCGCAAAGATGGATCGAAAGATAAACAATTTTACAAACAGATGGTTCCGCTAGCTGAAGCAGAGTTTGCGGATCACTTAAAAAGCGAAGGCCTCAAGTAGGTCTGGGAGAAATGAAATGGCAAAGCCTTTAAGCGAACTGCGAAAGAAAATGAGCCCTGAAGTACAAGCAGCCGCACGAGCAAAGGCAGTTGGCATAGTTGCAGAAATGTCACTGGCAGAAACTCGTAAGCTGCGCGGTCGCAGTCAAGCAGTGGTGGCTCGCGCCTTGGGTATAGCCCAACCTAATGTTTCTCAAATTGAAAAGCGCCCTGACACAATGATCAGCACACTGGCGTCTTATGTTGAAGCCCTAGGTGGAAAACTCGAAATCCATGCAAAATTTCCAGATGGGCAAGACGTGGAGATCACACAATTCAAACAAGATTGATGACCAATTTCTACAGGGGGCTTCTGTGACATTTATCGAACCGTTTGTAGTAGTCCATCAGATAACCACCAACATCTTTCTTGGCCTCGGCCAGGTTGCGATAGCCTAATCCCTCTGGAAGCTTGAGTTATCAATAAGCCCCCAACCACAAGGCTTGCCAAGCGCCTGGTGTTGGCCCGGCTGCTCTACGGCGCTGGATCAAACAATACGGTTATATATTTACCACTTCCCGTCTCTGTAGTAGGGTTTAAGCCCTTGAATCAGGGGCGTCATCGTATGTCTTCACCCGGTATCGTATTAGTCGCCAACAAGGCCGCGTGTCTTAATGATTTATCTGCCAGCCTGATGCCTCTGCCTGAGCTGGAATCAGCACTGCAATCCGCTATCGGCAGTGAGCTACCCTTGTTTGTTGTGCTATCTGCCAGCAACCATCTATGGGAAACACGGCTGGATGAACTGCAAATCCCCTGGGGGGTTTGCCCGGATGCAAAACAGGGCATCGACCATTGTGCTGCTTTCGGTATCCACAACAATCAGGATTGGAGTGGCTGGCTCATTGATATGGCCCGCTCTCCCGGCCCTTGCAGCGATACGTATAAAGCCTTGGCTGGCTCCATTACCCAGTTTCCTGTCGCCAGCGCCCAGAATAACGCCGGTCATCGTGACTACCCCATAGCCTTTCAAAGCCGCTTTGGATTTAACCTGATGAACCCGGATAATCGTTTGGTCTCGGCAGCTCTGGTTGATAACCACAACGACACGCTCGATGGTAAATGCAAGCCTCCACTGTCATGGCTTAACATGTCATTGGTACATACAGTCGACCACCTTTAACCGGCGAGCACGCCCATCACCACCAAGAACGATGGGTGCTGCAAGCAATACTGTCTTGAACGGATTTTTCTATTGAACACCCTGCCACAACCAGCCTGTATCTGGGTTGACGCCGACGCCGCCCCCAAAGCCATCCGGGATATTCTCTGTAAAGCCGCTGTGCGCACACAGGTGCATATCTGGTTTGTTGCCAACCATACGCTACCGCTACCCAAATCGGAGTGGATCCACAGCCGTACCGTGGCCGCCGGATTTGATGTCGCCGATAACTCGATTGTGCAAAGCGCTCGCCCCGGTGATCTGTTGATTACTCAGGATATTCCGCTGGCCGCAGAAATCATGGAGCTGGGGGTGGATGCCATGAACCCTCGCGGCGAACCCTATAGCCGCGAAACCATCCGTCAACGGCTGAACATGCGTGACTTTATGGAAACCATGCGTTCCAGCGGTATTCAGAGTGGCGGGCCTTCTGCCTTTGATCAACGTGACAAACAGTCGTTTGCCAATAGCCTCGATCGCTGGCTGGCCAAACAGAAAAAAATGGTGCGCCCACAGAGCTGATAATGAGTACTCAACCGCCAACAGTCAGTGACAAACTGGCACCTGATCGTAATTTTGATGATATCTCTGCCCGCTTTCGCAAAACGATTTACGACACCCCCAAAGGCCAGCTGCGCCTGGCGGCCCTGCGACAGGATTTTGCCGACCTGAAGATCGCGCTACCCAACGCCAGGGTATTGGATCTCGGTGGCGGACAAGGGCAATTTGCCCTGGAACTGGCCCGACAAGGGGCGGCGATCCATCTGTGTGATATTTCCGAAACCATGCTGACGCAGGCAAAACACAGCTTTGCGGCCGACAACCTGCCGCTCAACAGTGCCTGTTGCTCCCTGCAGTCAGCCTCAGACCGGTTTCCTGGTCAGTTTGACCTGGTACTCAACCATGCGGTACTGGAATGGCTGGAACAGCCCTACGATGCACTGCAGGCCATCACCAGCAAGGTCGCAACCAACGGCTGGCTCTCGCTGATGTTTTACAACCGCCATGGTCATCAGTGGCGTCAGCTTATGAACGGCCGTACCCATGCTCCGGACGGCTCCAATGATCGGCTGCGCCAGGAAGGCAATGCACCCCAGCATCCTCTCGACCCAGACAAGGTGATGGATAAGCTGCAAGCAGGTGGTTTTGATATTGTCCGCTGGCGTGGCATCCGCTGCATCCACGATCATATGCACCAGAAAATCCGTGACCGTATCGGCCAGTCGGCAGTTAATCAGGCCGATCTGGAATTTGGCCTGCAAGATCCCTATCGCCTGTTCGGTCGTTATATCCATGTAATGGCCAGACGTACCACTCGGTGATAATCAACCCATGAATATTCTGGTATCAGCCTGCCTGCTCGGTCAGCCCGTCCGCTATGATGGTGCCGACAACGCCACCAAACTGGCCCACCACCACTCAACGCTTGATCAGTGGCGGCGCAAGGGATGGCTGATACCGGTCTGCCCGGAAATGGCTGGCGGTTTGCCGACCCCACGACCGGCGGCGGAAATCGTTGGCGGTGATGGTGCGCAGGTATTGGCTGGCCAGCGCCGAGTGCTGACATACAGTGGTGACGACGTTACTGAATCGTTTCTGGCGGGCGCTCGGCACACCCTGGCTTATGCCCAGGCCCATAACGTACAAGCGGCGTTACTGGCATCACGTTCTCCTTCCTGTGGCACCGACAGTACTTACGATGGCTCATTCAGCAAGCAGTTGACACCCTATAGCGGCATCACCGCTGCGCTGCTGCAACAGCATGGCATTGTCTGCTTTCCGCCGGAACGATTTGAGCAGTTGTTAGAGTGGGTGCAACAGCAGCAGTGCCTGGGTTCGAAAGAGTGTGATTGATATAAAAGCCGTACGACAACGAAGGTTGCCGTTGATTAAGCATGAATATTTATAACAGGGGATTTGATCATGAAGCGGACGCTTCGAAGGATTTTTCTGAGATTTCTCTGAAATGGTGCGCTCGGGAGGATTCGAACCTCCGACCACCTGGTTCGTAGCCAGGTACTCTATCCAGCTGAGCTACGAGCGCACATCAGAAAAGCACTCACGATTTGAATCATTTATTTAATCTAATAAATGGTGCGCTCGGGAGGATTCGAACCTCCGACCACCTGGTTCGTAGCCAGGTACTCTATCCAGCTGAGCTACGAG